>JAENWH010000066.1 GCA_016650135.1 Peptostreptococcaceae bacterium | reverse complement strand
TTTCCATTTCATACTCTGGGGCAATATCTGCGCACAGCCCATAACCATGTGATACAACAGCATGCACGATGTCATCACTGGCATCAATCTCCGCTAAAAGTTCAGGCGCCTTGGTGCAATGTTCTTCGGGAAAACATTCGAAATCTATATCATGTAACAGGCCTACAATCCCCCAGAATTCCTCATCTCCGCCATAACCCAATTCCCTGGCAAAATACCGCATGACTCCTTCGACTGTTGCGGAATGAGTCAGATGAAACTCCTCCTTGTTATATTTGTGTAGTAATGCTAACGCGTCTTCTCTTGTAATGTTTAAATTCATGTTAACCTCCATATATTAAGAATTAATTTTTAACTGTTTATCTGCCTTGGTCGGCAGTTGCGAAATGATTACGGCAGAAAACATGAGCACACATCCTAAAAATTCTCTCTGCGTAAAAACTTCCGATAAAAAAAGGTATCCGGCAACAGCAGCAAATAATGCCTCCGTGCTCAAGATAATTGATGCAGTTGTTGGTTTGGAGTCTTTCTGACCAAGGCCTTGAAATGTGAAGGCAAGACCTGAAGACATTATTCCTGTATACACAATTGTTGGCATTGCTGCCACCAGACCTTCAAATAGAATAGGCTCCGAAAAAAGTGAAACGATTAAACTCAGTGAGCCTGAAATGAAGAACTGTATCGCAATCAGTTTGGTGACCATTACCTTTGGTGCATAATAATCCATGCAAAGTATGTGTAATGCCCAGAAAAAGGCGCCTATTAATATGACTAAATCTCCAAAAGCAATAGTGAGAGAATCAGTTATACATAAAAAGTATAAACCGGTTGTTCCCATTGCCACGGCCAGCCATATGTACCAGTGCAGTTCCCGCTTAAGAAAAATCCCAATGATTGGCACTAATAAAATGTATAGTGTCGTAATAAAAGCGGTTTTTCCTGCACTTGTTGAAACCAACCCGACCTGCTGAAAATTTGAGGCAAAAAAAATAATTAAGCCACACCAAAGGCCGCCTTGCATTAATAGTTTATTCCCGGCCTTTTCTTCACTTGCACTTTTAGGGACGTAATTTTTATTTAATTTTGTCCTGTAAAGAGAAATATATATGATTGGAATAAGAGTTAAAGTGCCAAGATACATTCTCAGTGCGCTAAACATGAATGGCCCTATTGAGGACATCCCTTCTCTTTGTGCTACAAATGCTGTACCCCAAATGATTGCAGTAAGCATTAAAAATATTGTTGATTTGACTTTTTTATTCATAAGCACCGCCCTCTATATAATGAGAAAAATATAAGTCGATTATATCAAAAAAGTAATAAATTGTAAACAAGCCAGGTATCATATAGTTAATTATTAAGTATAATGGGTATATTATAAAGCAAGTGATTATAAAACAAATTAAGAAAGCGATTAATATTTCAAATAATGTTTTCTTTATACTATGGAAATGGAGGGGGATAGAAATGAAAAAAATTTATAAATCGATTACAGAGCTTATTGGTGAAACACCTCTGATTGAGATTCGGAACTATAGCAAAGCGCGAGGGATACATTCAAATATCATTGTGAAATTGGAGTCTTTTAATCCGGGAGGAAGCGTGAAGGACAGAGTTTCTGTTAATATGATTGATGAGGCAGAACTCGCAGGTCTAATTGGGCCGGGATCGACAATCATTGAACCTACCAGTGGTAATACAGGAATTGGTCTTGCCATGGTTTGTGCAGCAAGAGGATATAAATCTATTTTTACAATGCCAGAAACAATGAGTATCGAAAGAAAAAAAATATTACTGGCATATGGTGCTGAAATTGTTTTGACAAAAGGTTCGGAGGGGATGACAGGAGCAGTTAACAAAGCTAAGGAACTGGCAGGAGATATTTTAGGGAGTTTTATACCAGATCAATTTTCAAATCAGGCGAATCCGGATATCCATTACCGTAAAACAGGGCCTGAAATATGGGAAGAAACTAAAGGGAAAGTTGATATTTTTGTCGCAGGAATTGGTACAGGCGGAACGATTACAGGAGTTGGGAATTTTCTGAAAAACGAAAATCCGAATATACAAATAATCGCAGTTGAGCCTGCAGCATCACCATTACTTTCTCAAGGGAAGTTCGGGCCTCATCCAATTCAGGGAATAGGTGCCAATTTTATTCCACCGGTATTGGACAGGGAGGTATACGATGAAATAATACTTGTTGAAGGGGATGATGCGAAAAATACGGCACAGTCCCTTGCACATGAAGAAGGGATTCTGGTGGGAATTTCAAGCGGGGCGGCTTTATGGGCGGCTACAAAAGTTGCACTGAGAAAAGAAAACAAAAATAAAAAAATAGTGGTATTGCTGCCGGATACAGGGGAACGTTACTTAAGTATTTAATAAAGATGCAGGATTGTTTTAAAATCAAAAATAATAGTTATTGACATAAACTATTTAAGAATTGTATAATAAAAAAAAAGTCTTTAGAATATTCGGAAAATGAGTTATATGCCAATGAAAGTAACCTAACCAAGATGGAAAGTGGTGAAGGAAGGGGGAAATAAATAAAGGCAATATTTGTCATATGACGTAGTTTTGAAAAGTAAATGGAAAGTAAATGTTTTTTTTATCCAATTCAAAATATCAATGAAAGAAGGAGAAGAGAATGAAAAAACTATCAATATTACTAGTTCTTGTTATGTTAATATCAGTATTTGCATCAGGTTGTGGCGGTGGAGCAGCACCAGACGAGAATGCTCCAGCAGAAACAATTGTTTTAAGATTGGCTTCAGATGCTCCACTTGAACATATTGCAACAGGACTGAATAATGAAGCCTGTGCAATGGTCAAAGAAAGAACAGAAGGAAGAGTCGAAGTTGAATATTTCCCTGCCAGTCAATTAGGCGGATATGAAACTGTTTATGAAGAAGTAGTAAGAGGAACAATAGACCTTGCTCAGATTACTATTCCAGATGCTTTAGATGCCAGATTGGGAGCAGCTTATGTTCCTTATTATGCAAAAAGTTTTGATGAAGCAAAAATTCTTTATGCGCCTGATTCATATCTATCAGGAGTTATTGGTGATTTAACTGCAGTTAATGACGTTAAATTCCTGGGAACTGTACTTGAAGGATTTATCGGAATGGCTTTTGTAAAAGAACCAACTGATATGTTTACGCCTGGAACAGAAAAAAATGTTAAGACTAGAAGTCCTGCCATGGTAACATTCAGTATAGCACAACAAGATTTAGGATTTAGTCCTATTACTGTTCCTTACGCTGAAGTTCCAACTGCAATTCAGACAAAAGTAGTAGATGGATGGGTTGGCGGAACTCCAAATATCAACTATGCTTGGGTAGGAGAAGTTATCAATTATATGTATGTTAACTATATTCATGCTGAAGCTACCAGTTATGTTGTAAGTGAAGTATCTCTTGCTAAGCTGACACCTGAAGATGCTGCAACTGTTGTTGCTGTGTTCCAGGAACAAAGCGTGAAGAGCTTTACGCTTGCACAAGAAAATGAACAGGTTTACAAAGAAAAATTAGCTGCTGATTATGGAGTAAATGTTGTAGAATTCACTCCTGAGCAGGTTGATGCTTATGCAACATTTGTAAGAGAAACATCATGGCCTCAACTTGAAGAGCTTCTTGGAAAAGAACTTATGGATGGTATGAGAGCTGAAGTTGAAAAATTGTAATAGTTCCTTATCTATTAATTAAATAATTTTATTATTGGGCAAAGGGAAGGGTTCTCCTTCCCTTTGTTAATAGAGATAAGAAAGGAGGCTAATTGTGAACAGACTTGAAAAAACTCTTTTTTGGAAGGGGTTAGAGAAATTTTTGAAATTCGGCTTAATTGTATGCGCATCTTTGGTTACGCTTATTACTTTTGCAGCTGTAATAACCAGATTTTTCAATATAAATTTCCATGGATACGAAGAAGTTCTTATTATATTTGCATTTTGGTTATACATGTTTGGAGCGGCTTACGGCAGCTTTGAAAAAAGTCATATCACAGCGGACATTATTGTTGCTACTATGCCGGAATGCTATGCTAAGGCATTGATTGCAATGCTCAGAAATACTCTTACATTAATTTTAGGCATCATATTCTTATATTGGGCATTTAATTTATTCCAATGGACAATTGAAATGCAGACAAAAACACCTGTTTGGAGAATCCCTGTAACCGTCTCTCAGTCATCACTGCTATTTGGACTGTCTGTAATGACATTTTATAATTCGGTTTATCTGTATGATGAAATTAAGGCGTTTGTATTGAAATATATTAAGAAAATAGACATTTCAGATATGATTGCAGAAGATATGAAGGGGGGGCAATAGAATGATTGTAGCAATAGCAGTACTTGTATTGATAGTTGTATTATTACTGGGAGTTCCAATCCCATTCGCATTTTTTGCATCATCACTTGTTATAGTAGTTGGAGGAGGATATGATTATACATTTCTTCTGCCTTATGGATTCAGTAAAGTAAGTTCTCTTATTCTGATAGCCATTCCTCTTTTCATTTTAGCTGGAAACCTTATGGAAAAAAGTGGTGTTGGAGAAAGTTTAATAAACTTGGTTGAAATGTTCGTCGGAAGAGTAAAAGGCGGGCTTGGAGCAGTTATGGTGATTTCCTGTGCTCTGTTTGGAGCAATTTCAGGAAGCGGTTTTGCCACACTTTCATGTATTGGAACAATCATGCTTCCAAGAATGGAAAAAGCAGGTTACCCTAGGGGTATATCCGCAGCGTTGGTTTCCAGTGCATCTTTGCTGGGATTGCTGATTCCACCAAGTCTTAATATGATTATTTATGCATTTATAGGAGGCCAGTCAGTATTAGCTTGTTTCCTTGCAACTATTATACCTGGTATTATTCTAGTTATTTTATTAAGTGCAACTAATTTCTGGCTGCTTCGTAAAAACCCGGATATCAGGCTTACGGATAAATTGCCTCCTAAAGTATATGTAAAAAAACTAGGAAATAGAACAGTTAGAGCAATCCCTGCGATGATTGCTCCGGTTATTATTCTTGGCGGTATATATGGAGGCTTTCTGACACCGACTGAAGCTGCGGCTGTATCAGTTATCTACACTATTCCCGTTGGTATTTGGTTTTATAAAGGTTTAGACGGGAAAACTTTTAAAGAAAGTGTAGTTATTGCAAGTACCACTGCAGGAGTTATCATGATTATGCTTTTATCGGTTATGATGCTGTCCCGCTTATATATTATGGAAAATGTTCCTCAGATGATTTTAAAAGCAATGACGTCTGTAACAGATAATACTGTTTTATTGATACTTATGGTTAATCTTTTCCTAATTATTATCGGAATGCTGATGGATGATACAAGCGCCATATTGCTGACTACACCAATACTTTTACCTGTAGTAATAGCTTTGGGTGTAGATCCTGTTCATTTTGCAGCGATATTGGGAGTTAACCTTGGGCTTGGTTGTGTTACACCACCAACAGCGCCATTCTTATATCTAGGTTCTAGAATTGGTAATGCGCCAATCAACGAAATGATGGTGCCGACTATGTGGTTCATTGCCTTTGCATGGATACCTACCTTAGCAATAACGACCTTTGTTCCAGGATTGGCATTGTGGCTTCCTAGAATGTTCGGGTTTGCATAAAAAAGAGAAGCGTAAAAATGCCCTAATTCTTTTTTCAAAGAATCGGGGCATTTTTTATTTAGATTGTTTTCTAATAGTTACTTCACCACTGTTTATCGTTTTCTTGTTACCATCTTCAAGGAGTACAACTAAACTTCCGTCGGAATCAATATCTACAGCCTTCCCTGATTCAGAAAAAATCTGACCATTCTTCAAGGTTGAAAAAGTTACCTGATGGCCTAATATTAAAGAACGCGATTTATATTCTTCTAAAAAATCAATATTGTTCAGAGAACTCAACAGATCAATTAATTCAGAAGAGATCTCTCCAACTAATTCGTTTCTTGATTTGGGAAAAATGTTTGATAGATCAGTAGTGTTGCCCATTGAGTTTGAAGATGATTCATTTAGCAAAGAACCGGCTGTATCCTTAATGTCTTCTGGGAAGGGCACCTTTGGTGCCCAATAATTAATACCAATACCTATTACAATATACTCAACCTGACCGCTTTCGAAATCAGTGATGGCTTCAGTCAGTATTCCGCCAACTTTTCTGTCAGCTAGAAAAATATCATTAACCCATTTAATCCTGCAGTTTATATTAAGAACAGAATCAATTGCACGACAAACTGCAACGGATGCAGCAGTTGTTACAAGAATGGATTTAGATATATCAAAATCCGGTTTTATCAATAAACTCATATAAATGCCGGAAGAATTTGGAGAGAAAAAGATTCGCCCCATTCTGCCGCGTCCATTTGTTTGCTCTTCAGATACGATTAATGCCATATCGATTCCGCATTGAACAGCAAGTTGCTTTGCTTTGGCATTGGTTGAATTTATCGTTTTAAAACAATAAATTTTATCTTTGGGTATTTTATTACAAAAACTATGAATTCCTTCAGCAGACAATAAATCGCTGTGTGAAGAAAGAGTATACCCTTTCTTTGTTGAGGCGTTAATAGAATATCCTTCTCCCCGAAGTTGAGCAATCACTTTCCATACCGCTGCCCGTGAAGCACCAGCCTCTGCAGCAATTATCTGACCAGAGACAACCGACCCTTTATTTGCTTCTAGAACTTTAAGCACAGTTTCCTTTACAGACATAAAAACCCTCCATCATCATTTGGCCAATATATGAAAATACGTGCAAATCTTTATAATTATACCCTAAAAAATTCAAAATGCAACAATTTTAACTTGACTAGAAAACAACTACATAGTACAATTACATAGAAATTTATGCCAAGAAGGCACAGTGCACGCAGAAGCGAAGCAGCTAATTCTTGGTATTTTTTGTACGTAAAAAAGGAGAAATTATTATGCATATGGCAGATGCGTTGCTCTCACCATCGGTTGGCCTGGTTATGGCCGCAGTAACGATTGGAGCAATCGCTTATTCAGTAAATAAAATTAAAAAAGATGAAAGTTTTGATGAAAAGAAAATCCCTATCATGGCAGTTTCGGGGGCATTTATATTCGCAGCGCAAATGATTAACTTTACGATTCCTGGGACAGGGTCCAGCGGCCATATTGGTGGTGGCATCTTGCTTGCCGCACTGCTTGGCCCATTTCCCGCACTACTGACCATGGCGGCTGTTTTGATTATACAATGTCTGTTTTTTGCCGATGGAGGGCTTTTAGCGCTTGGTGCGAATATTTTCAACATGGGTGTAATAGTATCATTTGTATCTTATCCGCTGATTTTCAAACCAATCGTTTCAAAAGGGCTAACCCCTAAAAGGATTACCCTTGCGACCATAGCCGCGGTTGTTATAGGGCTGCAACTGGGTGCTTTCAGTGTGGTTCTGGAGACGATGGCGTCAGGTATTACAGAGTTACCGTTTCATGTATTTTTGCTGCTAATGCAACCGATACACCTGGTTATAGGGCTTACTGAAGGGGTTGTCACGGCAGCAGTTTTATGCTTTATATATAGCATGAGGCCGGAAATCATGGAAGGCGCCTTGACGAATAAGAGCATTGGTTCAAAATCAATAAAGAAGGTACTTATAGCATTGGGAATCTTTACAATTTTGCTGGCCGCTGGGTTTTCTTTATTAGCGTCATCCTTCCCAGATGGGTTAGAATGGGCAATAGGGAATATAACAGGCGGTGGTGAAATCGAAAAGGCAGGAAATGTATACAATGTTTTTGGTGAAATTCAAGAACTATTTGCGTTTATGCCAGACTATTCATTAAAAACAAATCCTGAACAGGGAACCTCTCTGGCAGGAATAATAGGCGGAACTCTTACCCTTGTACTTGCGGGCGTTACAGGTATAGTTATAAATGTAATGAAGAAAAGGAAAGTTGCGAAAAGATGACAATGCTTTCGAAAGCCACCTATGGTTTTCACAATTTGGAGAACATAGCAGAGGGCGAAACCGTTATTCATCGCCTTAATCCATTAACTAAAACAATTACCACATTTTTATATGTGGTAATTGTTGTTTCTTTTGACAGGTATTCGATAAGCGGTTTGCTGCCCTTTGTGTTTTACCCGGTTGTTTTTATGTCTCTGGGAGAAATCCCTTTAAAGCCATTATTATCACGAATGGCCATCGCATTGCCCTTCTGTATTTTTGCAGGAGTTGCAAATGTTATTTTTGATCAGGAAAC
>JAENWH010000409.1 GCA_016650135.1 Peptostreptococcaceae bacterium | reverse complement strand
CTTCCGTTGGTGCGATAACATTAGCGACATTTTTGTCCCCACTAATTAAAATTCAATATGCTTTGCTGTTTGATTACGAAATAAAATCATTTTTAGTACTGCCCAAGCTGTTGCCAAAATCGTTTTTCATACATTCAGCGTTGACGACGGTTGGAATATCAATAATAATAATGCTGATATTATGGTATTTCATATGGAAGATTACAAAACCAAGAAGAATTTTTGGCGCATCAAGATAGGAGGAAATGTTATGGTATATGTTCATTTAGCAAATGGATTTGAAGAAATTGAGGCGGTTACAATATTAGATGTTCTCAGAAGGGGCGGGATTCAGGCTTCATTTGTCTCAATGGAAAAAGAAAAACTTGTTCGTGGCGCACATGGAATCCTGATAGAAGCTGATATTACATTTGAAAAAGCGGATTATGCTTCATGTAATATGATTGTTCTCCCGGGGGGTATGCCTGGAACAAAACATCTTGCGGAAAATGAAGAGCTTTTGACAAAAATAAAAGAATTTTACAAACAGGGTAAATATTTGGCAGCTGTATGTGCGGCGCCAATGGTCTTCGGGGCTGCAAATATACTGAATGGAAGAAATGCAACTATTTATCCAGGCATGGAAGCATATTTGAAAGGCGCTAAGGTAAGTACAAACAAGGTTGTTGCTGACGGTAATATTATAACATCCAGAGGACCCGGTACCTCAATGGAGTTCGCTTTAACAATTGTTGAAATATTAATGGGGCAAACAGTATCAGATAAATTAAGGAAGGATCTCGTAATTTAATGGAAAGTAATATTGATTTACACGTTCATACCTATTATTCGGATGGCACCTTATCTCCTACAGAAATCATTAAATGGGCGAAGAAGACGAAACTGGACCAGGTGTCTATTACAGACCATGACGGCGTTGAAGGTGTTCAAGAAGCCCTGATTGCAGGAGAAGCCCTTGAAATCGTTGTGATTCCAGGGATTGAGCTTTCTGCTGATGAATCAAACGGCATTGGTATGCATATTCTTGGGTACCGTATAGATATACATAATAAAGAATTAAATAACAAGCTGGAATATATAAAGCAAAAACGAAAAGAACGAAATGATAAAGTGATAACAGTTCTATCTGATTTAGGGTACCCGCTTTTTTATGAGGACATGAAGAAGAGGGGTAATGGGAAATATATAGGAAAACCTGATTTTGCAAGGGGGCTCATTAATAAAGGGTATATTACTAAATTTTCGGAGGCCTTCGAGATGGGACAGTTCTTAATGTCTGAGAAAGTAAGAAAGATAAAAAAAGAAAAGATATCTGCGGAAGAAGCGATTGAACTTATTTATGGAGCAGGAGGGATTGCTGTGCTAGCTCACCCAATGAAAGTGACAGGTTTAAGTGGGGAGTATTTTAAGGCGTTAGAAAATCTGATTATAAAACTGAAAGATTACGGATTAAAAGGAATGGAATGTTTTTATCCTGAACACAGTGAAGAAGAGACCATGAAACTGGTAAATCTGGCAGAAAAATACAAACTGCATGTAACGAAAGGCTCTGATTATCACGGGCCGAAAGAGTAGAGCGAAAGTAGAAATGGCTGAAAATGACAGGAAGAAACAGAGTGAAAAAAACATTTGACATAAATTTCCATCAATGGTAAAATAAGGTACAAAACAAAAGGGTTTTGCATTTTATATTTGAAAGGAGATTGATGATGGCAACAAATGAAAAAGAAAAAGATGAAGTTACGTTTGAAGTGGTAGAGCACTTAGGGGTGGTAGCTTCCTATCCAACAGGATGGAAAAAAGAGCTTAACAAGGTGGCATGGAACGGAAACGCGGCTAAGTTCGACCTCAGAGACTGGGACGAGAGCCATGAGCATATGTCGAGAGGGATAACCCTGCACCAGGAAGAAGCAAAAAAAGTGTTTGAATTATTACAAACTGTAGAATTTTAAACAAAAGACGGGAGTAGATGCAAGCATCTGCTCCCGTTTACATTATTCTAAAAAAAGGGTTACATTTCAGGTGGTATGCCTTATAATTGGGGCAAGGAGGTGGAAGTAATGGAAGTCAGATTAATAAAAGGCCCAAGGACAAGTCCGGTAGATATTGACGTTGAAACTGGTATTACCATTGAAGAGCTAATAAAGGATTACAAAGAAGAACTGCCTTATACAATAATCGCGGCTAAGGTGAACAATAAGATAGAAGCACTGACTTATAAACTAAGAAGACCAGCGGAGATAGAATTGCTGGATATGAGAAATCAGGCGGCAAATTTAATCTACCAGTACAGCCTCTCATTAATATATATAAAAGCAATTAATGACGTTCTTGGAAAAGTTCATGTTGAAATTAAAAAT
>JAENWH010000047.1 GCA_016650135.1 Peptostreptococcaceae bacterium | reverse complement strand
GTTCTGATGGATTACGGTACTGGAGCGATTATGGCGGTTCCTGCACATGATCAAAGAGACTTTGACTTTGCAGTCAAATATGATTTGGAGATTATCCCCGTAGTTGAAACAACTGACCCGGATATAGATATTTATAATTTAAAGGAAGCATTCATCGCTGAAGGTAATATGATTAATTCCGATAAGTTTAATGGAATGAACAATAAAATAGCCATTGAAAAGTTTATTGAATATCTGGAAGAAAAAAAAATTGGGAAAAAATCCATAAATTATAGATTAAGAGACTGGCTTATTTCCAGACAACGTTATTGGGGGACGCCAATCCCGATGATTCTTTGTGATAAATGCGGATGGGTTCCCGAAAAAGAGGAAAATCTGCCAGTGCTTCTTCCTACAGATGTGGAATTCACTGGTAAAGGAGAGTCGCCATTAACAACCAGCAAGACTTTTGGGGAAACGGTTTGTCCAACCTGCGGAGGAATTGCTCACAGAGAATTGGATACGATGGATACATTTCTTGATTCTTCATGGTATTTTTTAAGATATACAGATCCGAAAAATCAGGAAAAAGCGTGGGATTTTAAAAAACAAAAATACTGGATGAATGTTGATCAATATATTGGTGGTGTAGAGCATGCCATTCTTCACCTGATGTATTCAAGATTCTTTCAAATGGCCCTTTATGATCTAGGTTTCGTAAGCAATGAGGAACCTTTTAAAAATCTTCTGACACAGGGGATGGTTATAAAAGATGGCAAAAAAATGTCAAAATCAATTGGTAATGTAGTAAGTCCAGATTTAATTATAAAAAAATACGGAGCAGATACCGCCCGCCTGTTTATATTGTTTGCATCACCTCCTGAAAAGGAACTTGACTGGTCCGATGCTGGAGTGGAGGGCAGCTTCAGGTTCTTAAACAGAGTTCATAGAATTGTATATGAGCTGGCAAAAATTATTTCCGCAGCACCTAAAACATATCTACTTGAAACGGAAGCGGACAAGAATTTAGCTTACGTGATGAATGGTACGGTAAAGAAAGTTTCTGAAGATGTTGGTGGAAGATTTAATTTCAATACTGCAATCAGCTCAATTATGGAGCTTGTAAACGAGATGTATAAATATAAAGAAGGAGATGATATCAACCTTGGGCTGTTAAAGGGCTGTGTTAAAAATCTTGTTCTAATCCTTTCACCATTTACGCCTCATATCTGTGAAGAAATGTGGCAGCATCTTGGAAATAATGAATCGGTATATAAAACAAGTTGGCCTGTGTATGATGAGGAAGCCTTGATAAAAGATACGATAGAAATTGTAATTCAGGTTAATGGCAAAGTTAAAGAAAAACTTAACATAGCAAACAATCTTGATAAATCAACATTTGAAAGGATTGCGATGGAAAATGAAAAAGTAAAGACTATTATGAGTGGCAAGGATGTAATTAAAATAATTGCTGTCCCAAACAAGCTGATAAATATAGTAGTTAAATAATGAACGGGAGACAAAATGAAAACAAATTTTAAGAAAAAAGGAGAGAATTCACTTCGGGTAATTCCATTAGGTGGTCTGAACGAGATCGGAAAAAATATGACCGTTTTGGAATACAAAGATGAAATATTAATAATAGACTGTGGGCTTTCTTTCCCTGATGATGAAATGTACGGAATAGACATTGTACTGCCAGATTTTACGTATTTAATTAAGAATGCCGCTAAAATCAAAGGGATGATTATCACCCACGGACATGAGGATCATATTGGTGGAATACCGTTTTTTCTAAAACATTTAAATGTACCAATTTATGGAACCAGACTTCCTTTAGGTTTGATTGGAAACAAATTGAAGGAACATAGACTTACCGCCAATTTAAATGTTATAAAAGCAGGAGACACGATTAAACTGGGTTGTTTTAAGGTAGAAGCAATCCGAACCACTCATTCTATTGTGGATTCCATTTGCTTATCCATAGAAACTCCAGTAGGCGTAATCTTTCATACCGGAGATTTTAAGATAGATTACACACCGCTTGATGGAGAGCCTATTGATTTTCACAGACTTGCTGAAATCGGCAACAAAGGTGTTTTATTAATGATGGCAGACAGTACAAACGCCATCAGGCCAGGGTTTACAGCTTCAGAAAAAACAGTGGGCAAAGCCCTTGAAAGCATATTCCGTGATTCAACAACAAGAATCATTGTTGCAACCTTCTCGTCTAATGTTCACCGAGTTCAGAGAATAGTCGACAATGCGGTGATGTTTGACAGGCGGGTAGCTATTTCTGGACGCAGCATGGTTAATGTTGTAAATCTCGCGATGGAATTAGGTTATTTGAAAATTCCAGCTGGAGTACTCATCGATATCAATAAGATCAGAGGAATTCCTGATAAAAACATTGTAATAGTAACGACTGGAAGTCAGGGCGAACCAATGGCAGCACTTTCCAGAATGGCTGCAGGCGATCACAAGGCGATTCAAATCAAAAAAGGTGACATGGTTATATTGTCTTCAAGTCCTATTCCAGGAAACGAAAAAACTGTCTCAAATATTGTAAACAAATTGTTTGAAAAAGGTGCGCAGGTTATTTATTCTGACATTGCCGATATCCACGTGTCAGGGCATGCCTGTGAAGAAGAGCTCAAACTGATGCATGTTATTATAAAGCCAAAGTTTTTCATGCCGGTTCATGGTGAATATAGACATTTGATGGCGCATGCAGCCATCGCGGAAAATTTAGGGAAAAAACCAGAAGACATCTTCATATTAAGTAATGGCAAAGTTTTGAATCTGACAGCAAACAGTGCCACCATTATTCATGAGGACATCCCGTCAGATCCGGTGCTTGTTGATGGTCTTGGTGTAGGTGATGTTGGGAATATAGTTTTGAGAGACAGAAAACTGCTTTCTGAATCCGGACTAATCATTGTGGTTGCTGCCATTGACAGAGCCACAGGGGAAATATGCTCTGGGCCTGATATCATCTCCAGAGGTTTTGTATATGTCAGAGAAAATGAAGATCTTATTGAGGAAGCAAGAGTAGTCGTTTGCAAAGCCTTAGACAAATGCGTTGATGGCAATATCAGAGAATGGAATGCCCTGAAATCTGCTGTCAGAGATTCACTCAGAAGTTTTATTTATGAAAAAACCAAGAGAAGCCCAGTAATTTTGCCAATATTTTTAGAAGTGTAAATATAGAGCAATAGTATGATAGAATAGTAATATGTTAGAATAATAGTATGATAATGAAAGGAATTAAGATAATATGAATGTATACGATGCAGCCCATAATTTGGCAAAAGCTATAAAGGATTCAGAAGAATATATCCAGTATGAGGAGATCAAGAATTCGGTTTCCGGCAAAGAAGAACTAGCTGGAATGCTGAATGATTTTCAAAGTAAACAATTTGAAATTCAAGCAAAACAAATGACAGGCGAGGAAATTGGAGAAGAAATGATGGGACAAATCCAATCTCTTTATGGAATAATGATGCAGGACCCAACTGCAGCCCAATATCTTCAGGCGGAAATTAGATTTTCCCTCATGATGAATGATATTTATAAAATTTTAGGAGATGTGATTAGCCTTGGAAACAAACAACCAACAGAATAATTTAATAAAAACACCTGAACAGATTTTAAACATTATGAAAGCCTCCGCTATGGGAGATATGTGTTTTTCTCATATGCTTGGGTATATTAAAACAGGAATGACTGAAATGCAGGTTGCCAATGAAATTGAACGGATTCTGCTTTCATTGGGCGCAGAAGGTTTATCCTTTACAACCATTTGTGTTTCAGGCGATCGAACTGCATTTCCACATGGAGAACCTTCAGAAAAAATCATAGAAGAAGGTGATTTCATTACAATGGATTTCGGCGCAGTCGTAAACGGGTATTGCGGTGATATGACTAGAACCGTGGCAATGGGGAAGGTGACTGGAGAGCAACGAAAAGTATATAATATAGTTTTGGCTGCTCAACTTGCAGGCATTGATTCAATCAAGGCTGGGGTATCCTGTTTTGATGTGGATAAAGCAGTCAGAGACATTATTGTTGAAGCTGGTTACGGAGAATACTTTGTACACGGAACCGGCCATGGCGTTGGAACTCAAGTTCATGAAGCGCCAACACTTAACAGTAAAAGTGAAGAAATACTGGAAGAATATATGCCGGTTACAATTGAACCTGGTATTTATATGCCCGAAAAATTTGGGGTTCGAATTGAGGACTTGGCAATTGTTACAAAATTTGGTATAATTAATACCGTAAATTCCAGTAAAGATTTAATTATTCTTTAGCCTGGTTTAATAAGAATAAAGGATGGAGAAAGATTATGATATATGCAAGCGACTTTAGAAAAGGGATTACCTTTGACATAAATGGTGAACCACATGTTGTTATAGACTTCCAGCATGTCAAACCAGGCAAAGGGGCTGCTTTTGTAAGAACCAAGTACAAAAACATTCTTACCGGTGCAACAAGAGAAGAGGCTTTTAACCCTAATGATAAATTCCCGAAGGCTCATATTGAAACGAAAACAATGCAGTATCTGTATAATGATGGTGAACTTTACTATTTCATGGATTTGGAAAATTTTGAACAGGTTCCTATAATGTATGAACAGGTAGAAGATGCCATTAAATATTTAAGGGAAAATGATGAAGCCACCATTAAATTTTATAAAGATACCGCCTTTCTTGTAGAGGCCGCAAACTTTGTTAATTTGATGGTTACAGAAACTGAACCTGGTGTAAAGGGTGACACAGCAACAAATGTAACGAAGGCTGCCACTGTGGAAACCGGCGCCGTGGTTCAGGTTCCTATTTTTATTGAAGAAGGCGAAATTATTCAAATTGATACAAGAACAGGCGATTATTTAGGCAGATCAAAATAACGAATTAAACAAATACTATCATTAGGGGCGTTTCATACGTCCCTTTTGGAAATTAGAAAAAGAGGAATAAAATGTCGGGTAAAAGAAAGACGAATAAAATAATAAAAAGCTTTATTGCCATTTTTATTGTTTTAGCAGTTGGGATTATTGGTTTTAAAGTTGCCTTGTCTAATGCAGTTGAGCCTTATGATTCAACAGACAGTACAAAGGTAATTATTACTATTCCTATGGGTTCCGGCACGCCTCAAATTGCAGCAATATTAGAGAAAAACGGAATAATAGGGAATGTAGATAATTTTAAACTGGTATCTAAAATCACTGGAAATAATGGAAAATATAAAGCAGGCACTTATGCTCTTTCTCCTTCTATGAATTTAGATGAAATAATGAAAAAACTGCAGTCAGGGATATCTGTTGCCAATATGATTACCATTCCAGAAGGCTACACAATTGAACAAGTTGCAGGCATTTTAGAGAAAACCGGGTTTGTTGATAAGGCAGCATTTTTGTATGAACTGGAAAATGGAGACTTCAAACAAAAATTTATTGAGTTTTTGCCTGAGGGTCCTAACCGACTAGAGGGATTTTTATTCCCGGAAACCTATGATATCCCAGTAAAAGCGTCAGAATATGACATTATTAATATCATGCTAAATCAGTTTGACAAGTTATTTACAGATGAATATTATGCAAGAGCCAATGAACTAGATTTAAATATTAATGAAGTCATTACAATTGCATCAATGGTTGAAAGAGAAGCGGCAGTCAATGAAGACCGGCCTAAAGTAGCCAGTGTTGTTTATAACAGGCTGAAACAAAGTATGCCTCTTCAATTTTGTTCAACAGTACAGTATGTACTTGGTGATCAAAAGGCCAGACTTTCCTATGAGGATACTCAAATCGATTCAAAATATAACACTTATATAAATGCAGGGCTGCCGCCAGGGCCAATTTGTTCACCAGGACTGGAATCAATAAAAGCAGCTCTTTACCCTGCAGAAACTGAATATTTATATTTTGTTGTCGATCCAAACGGGAAAAGAACACATCAATTTGCTAAAACTTATGAAGAATTTTTAAAGTATAAAAAAGAATATACAGATTCACTATAAAGGAACGACATGAATATAATTAACGAAAAAGTTGTGGAATATTTAGATGGACTATATAAAGCGTTGAGACCTGAGCTTTTTGTACTTAGGAAGAATGCCGAGAAAAATCATATTCCTGTTATTCGTCAAGACACTGAAACTTTAATTATCAGTCTCTTGAAGGTTAAAAAACCCAAGCGAATACTTGAAATCGGGACAGCCATTGGTTATTCGGCCTCTTGCTTTGCAGAAGCTTGCAGCGCAGCTGAAATTGTTACAATAGAAAGTATCGTTGAATTGAAGAATATGGCGGAAAATAACATTAAAATGCTTGGTTATCAAAACCAGATTACTGTTTTACTTGGAAATGCAACAGATGTTTTGACAGACATGGAAGCGAACCAAAAATTTGATTTTATTTTTATTGATGCAGGGAAAAGCCATTATAAGGATTTTTTCGATGAAGCTTTAAAACATTGCGAACAGGGTGCTGTAATAGTTTCTGACAATGTTTTATTGAGTGCCAAGACTGTCTCTGACGAATATGATCCACGTTCAAAATTTAAAACAAATATCAGAAAAATGAGAGAATTTTTAGAATATATTACTACTTTAGAAAACATATACACATCGGTTATCCCAGTCGGAGACGGGTTAGCTGTCAGTGTTTTAGGGGATATGAATGATTAAAATAGAACTGCTGGCGCCGGCAGGAGACCTGGAAAAATTAATTACAGCTATAAATTATGGCGCAGATGCTGTTTATTTTGGTGGTGAACTTTTCAGCCTGAGGGCAGGAGCTGGCAATTTTTCTCTGGGAGAAATGGCAGAAGGAGTTAAATATGCTCATTCAAAAAACAGAAAAGCATATCTGGCTTTAAATATTTTCGCACATAATGAAGATATTTCAAGTTTAAAGTCTTATTTACAAAGTCTGAAAACTATCCCAATAGACGCTTTTATCGTGTCTGATCCAGGTGTTGTCATGCTGATAAAGTCAATTTTACCCGATGCTGAATTACATTTGAGTACACAGGCAAATATGACAAATTACATGACAGCAAATTTCTGGTATAATCAAGGTGTTAAAAGAATTGTCATTGCAAGAGAACTTACCTTTAAAGAAATTCATGAATTGAAAAATAAAATACCAGAAGATATGGATATTGAAGCTTTTGTACAGGGAGCTATGTGTATATCCTATTCCGGCAGGTGTCTGCTCAGTAACTTCATGGTTGAAAGAGATGCCAACAGAGGCGCCTGTGCTCATCCATGCAGATGGAAATACAGCCTTGTTGAAGAAAAAAGGCCGGGGGAATATTTCCCAATTGAAGAAGATGACCGGGGTACTTATATTTTGAATTCTAGAGATTTATGTATGCTTGAGTATATTCCTGAACTGGTAACTTCTGGGATAACTTCCTTTAAAATCGAAGGCCGAATGAAAAGCGCCTTTTATGTAGCGACAATAGTTGGCGCCTATCGAAAAGCCATCGACACTTATCTGGAAAACCCTGAAAAGTATCATTTCAAAGAGGAATGGATGGATGAATTGAAAAAAGTCAGCCATCGGGAGTTTACAACTGGTTTTTATTTTAACAAACCAACAAACAAGGATCAGAATTATCAGACGAGTGCCTATACACGAGAATATTCATTTATAGGTGTTGTAAAGTCCTATGACAAAATAACCAAAATTGCAGTTGTAGAACAAAGAAACAAAATGAGCATTGGGGATGAAATAGAGGTTTTTGGGCCTTATACCGATTTCTTCACTCAAAAATTAGATATGCTTGAAAATGAAAATGGAGAACCGATTCAATCAGCGCCACATGCGCAGCAGATTGTTAGAATTAAAATGATTAAACCCGTTAAAGAAGGTTTTCTTCTTAGAAAAGCTAAATGATTACAGGAGAATTTGAAATGACGAACACCCCGGATCCCAGTTTGCCTATTGGCTTGTTTTTGATAATTATCATGATACTTCTACTATTTAATGCCTTTTTTGCTGCAATTAAAGTTTCAATTTCAACAGTAAACAGAAATAAAATAAAACATCTGGCACAGGAAGGGAACAGCAAAGCGGTATCTTTACTGAAAATTCTCAACAAGCCGGATAAAGTCCTGCCAAGTTTACAAAATTTGATTACGATGGCTGGATTTATTGCAAGTGCATTCACTGCAGTTGGAATAGCAAATAACCTTGGTAATTTTCTTATGGAAAAGAATATAATGTTTAGCTCTGAGTTGGCAGTATTCATCAGTACTTTAATATTAATTTATATTAATATTGTATTCTGCGAACTGTATCCGAAAAGACTGGCTGTTAATCATGCTGAGGGAATAGCATTAAATTTATCCAAGCCCATATTATTTCTTACCAAACTGGTCTCACCTTTCAACTGGTTATTGTTGAAATCCGTGAATTGTCTTCTCCGAATAACCAGGCAGAAGGTTGAAGTCGATGAAGAAGAGTTTTCTGAAGATGATGTCAGATCAATGCTTGATGTGGGACAGGAAACGGGTGTTCTGAACGAACAGGGCAAACGTATGATAAACAGTATTTTTGCCTTTGATGATAAGGTGGCATATGAAATTATGACACCGAGAACAGATGTGTTTTATATCGATGTAAATGACCCTTCGGAAGAATATTTAGAAGAACTTATGGAACTCAGATATTCCAGAATTCCCGTTTATGACGATGATTCTGATAATATTATCGGAATTATTAATATAAAGGATTATCTGATAAAAGCCAGAGAATTGGGTTTTGAAAATGTAGATTTAAGAGAAATTCTCAGAAAGCCTTATTTTGTACCTGAAACAAAGAATCTCGAAACACTGTTTTTCGATTTGCAAACTTCTAAGCAGCATATAGCTATTTTAATAGATGAATATGGAGGCTTCTCGGGAATAGTAACGATGGAGGATCTTATTGAAGAAATTGTCGGTGAAATCGATGATGAGTATGATCAAATACAAAAGGAAATAGAAATCATAAATGACAACACTTATAGAATAAATGGTTTCATGTCATTAGATGATTTAAATGAAGAACTGCATATCAGTTTACACTCTGACAACAGTGAAACAGTCGGTGGTTTAATCATTGACATTCTTGGTGAAATCCCGGACGACGATGATCATGTGGAACGTATTATTGAATACAATAATTGTATATTCACAATCGAATCTATAAAGGAAAGAAGAATAGAAACAATCAGACTTCATATAATCTCAAAGGAAGAAGAAATTAAGCAGGAAAGCATTTTAGATTAAATTTTGATATAATAAGTTGTTAATGTGAAGAAGGAGAAGCAATGAACAACGATAACGAAGAAAAGCTTGGAGCCGTTAAAATATCAGATGATGTGATAGCAATATGCGCCTTGGATTCTGCAAGAGATGTCGCTGGTTTTCGCAGTTTTGTCCGAAAAGGTATTAAAATCAGTCAATTAGAAGATGGCATTATAATAGATTTATATATTTTGGTGGATTATGGGTTTAAAATTCCAGAGGTTGCCTGGAATCTGCAAAATAAAGTGAAAAAAGATATAGAAGACTCATTTGAGTTAATCATAAAATCAATAAATATTCATGTGCAAGGTGTAC
>JAENWH010000199.1 GCA_016650135.1 Peptostreptococcaceae bacterium | reverse complement strand
CTTCTATCGCTTTAATGGATGCATCCGGGTTCGTCCCTTTCGAGTCGTTTACATATCGGACACCCTCTATTTCACCACAGAACTCCATTCTATGCTCCACTCCAAGAAAATTCACAAGAGTCTCAGCGATTATTCCTGGATTAATGCCAGCAAAATAGCTAATAGCAACCGCTGCAAGTGCGTTCTCCAGATTATGCGCGCCTGGAATCTGAAGCAGTGATTTATCGCAAATAGTAATTATTTCTCCCTTTAGATTTCTAACAACTATATTTTCTCCCTTTACAAAAACGCCTAATGGAAGTCCCTCCATTCTGCTGAATGGAATCACCCTTGCTTTACATTTTTCTGCATATTCGTACAAGTGCTTATCGTCATAATTTACAATGAAGTAATCATCTTTTCCCTGATTTTCAAAGACTCTGGACTTTGCGGCTCCATATTTCGTGATATTGCCATGCCTGTCCATATGGTCAGGAGTAATATTTAAAATCGCTGAAATCCTAGGTTTAAAATACTTTATCGTCTCCAGTTGAAAACTGCTTGTCTCTGTAATAAGCCATGAATCAGCCTCAGCCATTAGAGCTTTTGAGATGACAGCAACGCCTATGTTTCCAACAACAAATGTTTTTCTTCCTGCGTTTCGGAATATTTGTCCGACCAATGTAGTAGTTGTAGTCTTCCCATTTGTCCCGGTAATGGCTACATAATTTCCTTTTCCTACTCTATAAGCAATTTCCAGCTCCCCAATGATTTCTGCTCCGTTCTTTTTGGCCTGCTCTACAAACTCTGTCTTTGGGGAAACACCAGGGCTAAGAACTATTATGTCAAAAACTTCATTTTTATCCGGAACCTCTGCAAAATACATTTCCTCGATTTTGCCCTCCAGAAAAGCAATCAATTGCGGATTCACATCCTCCTTAGGCTTGGAATCCTGCACATAAACTTTTGCTTCAAGCTTAATCAATGCCTGCACAGCTGCAACTCCTGATTTACCCATTCCTACAACCAAAACCTTTTTATTTTTTAATTTATCCATTTTTTCCACCTTATTTTATTCAAATTTTTTCTCATATCTATTTTGAATTTTTACTAACCCCTTAATTTTATAGAATCGCAAACCCTGTTATGCAGGAAACCAATGTCACGAACCAGAACATTCCCACAACCTGCGTTTCCTTGAACCCGCTGAGTTCAAAATGATGATGCAGCGGCGCCATTTTAAAGACTCTTTTCTTTCTTGTTTTAAAACTGACAACCTGAATAATTACTGACAGTGATTCTGCCACGTATACAAATCCAACGATAGGAAGGAATAATTCCATTTCCATCATAATGGCTGCAGCAGCAACGCCTCCCCCAATGGCAAGGGAACCGGTATCACCCATGAAAATCCTGGCAGGATTCCTGTTAAATACCAGAAATCCTAAGCATGCACCGGCAAGAGCACCGAAAAACACGCCAGAAGCGCTGAACCCGATTTCAACTGACGCCAAAGCAAAAAATAGAGCTACGAGGGAAGTAACCCCGCTTGCCAGTCCGTCTAATCCGTCTGTCAGGTTGACACCATTTGTCATTGCAACAACAACAAATATTATAAATGGAACTGCCCATATCCCAAAATCAACTCGCTCATTGATAAAAGGAATGATTACATTAGAACCGCCGGTCGAAAACCCAACCTTATAGACCGCAATTGCCACAGCTATTATAATTTGCCCCAGCAGCTTCTGCCATACTCTCAATCCCAGATTTTGCTTTTTTATAACTTTAAGATAATCATCAGAGAACCCCAGCAATCCGAACAGAATAAACACTAGAATAATAACTCCGATTTGAACAGAAAACTCCCTTGTTGTAAGGCATGTGAATATTGTTGCCAGGATGACGGCAATGCCTCCCATGGTTGGGGTCCCGCCCTTTGTCATATGCGACTCAGGTCCATCTTCTCTTATATTTTGTCCTGTATGCAGACGCTGCAGAATTGGTATAGCCAAGGCAGTAAATGTTATACTGATGAGTAACGCCATTATAACAATAATCCCTGCTTGCACGTAACCCATCTTACTCCTCCATCAGGTATTTTACAACCTGATCCATGTTCATACCTCGTGATCCTTTTATAAGAATCACATCTCCCGGTCTTACAATTTCTTTTACTTTTTTATTTAAGTCTTCCTGATTGTCAAAGTGCAGCGTTTGAATCCCAGACATTTTTTTCCCAGCTGCCATTTCAATATATCTGGATGCCTCACCAACAGTTATCAGCAGGTCAAAATTCTTGTCTGCCAGATACTCACCAACCTCCTCATGATATTCTGCGCTTTTTTTGCCCATTTCCAGCATATCTGCAAGAATGGCAATTTTTCGGATCCCGAATACTGACGCCAGAACATCTATCCCGGCTTTCATGCTGTCCACGCTTGCATTATAGGTATCATCAATGATTTTCATCCCGTCTTTGCCTTTTATGCTAAGCCTTTTATCTGTATTTTCCATTTTTTCAAGACCCCGGGCCGCCTCTTCAAGAGAAACTCCCAATTCAACCCCGACCGATACAGCAAGCGCACCGTTATAGGCATTATGTCTTCCAGGAATGTTCAGTTTAAATTTCTGAGACTCATATTCATTCCCTATCCTATGTTCCAGCGTGAAGGTTATTCCGTTTTCTCCAAGATCCGTTATATTGGAAATAACCATATCACTCCTGCCGTTTTCACCGACAGTGACCAGCTTATATCCCACTTCCAGTTTTTCTAGATCAGGTAAATCATTATCTCTATTTAAAATTAACACATTTTCCTTACCGAAGTAGTTTGTTATTTCCATTTTCGCATCTAAAATGCCCTGGCGGGTCCCAAGGTTTTCAATATGAGCAGTGCCAATATTGGTAATTACTCCAATATCAGGTCTTACAATTTCCGCCAAAAGATTGATTTCTTCTTTTTCGCTCATTCCCATTTCCAATATTCCCACCTGAGTATCTGCTGCAAATGATAATACTGTTAAAGGCAAACCAATATGGTTATTGTAATTGCCCAAATTTCTCTCCGTCTTGTATTTTTCTCTGCAAATGTAATACACCATCTCTTTCGTTGTTGTTTTCCCGGTGCTCCCTGTAATTCCCACTTTTTTCATATCAAAAGTGGACAGATAATATTTTGCCAGGTTCTGCAGACCTTTTGTTGTATCTTCACACTCAATGAAAGGAAATTCGGCAGAAGCCTCCAACGTTGGGCCTGAATCTTGGCTTAACACATTTTTCTCATAATAACCCCGATTTACTAAAACAGCTGAGCAGCCATTTGTTATTGCCTGCGGGATAAATTTATGAGCGTCTAAATGATTGCCTATCAAAGGAATGAATAATTCTCCCGACTTAACTGTTCTTGAATCCGTGGAGACACCTTCTATTAATAATTCAGGGCACTGACAAATCAAGTTCCCGTTAACAGCATGCTTAATTTGTTCTATATTTAATGGCTTCATTTCATCCTCATTTTCTAATCATCTATACGTCTTTTATAAATGACCTCTAAATATTATATCATATTTTTGTCAATCTATTCTCTATAAAGATAAACAATACCTTCTTTTGCGATTTTCTCCCCTGCCTTAGGGTATTGATCAATTACAGTAAAATCTTCATTGTTTGTTCGTTCAGGCGAAATAGCATATCTAAGATTTTCCGAGCCAAGTATACCAATTACCTCACTGAAACTTTTACCGGTCACTGACGGCACTATGGACTGTGTACTGTTGATTTTTTCTTCCTCTTCCTTGCTGTATGAAGGTTGTATATTCAGATATCTAAGAGTATTTTCCAGTATTTCCTTAACTGCCGGGGATGCTGTTCCGCTTCCGTACTGAACCCCTTTCGGGCTGTCCATAACAACCAGTACTGTAATTCTCGGATTATCCATTGGTGCAATGGCAATAGACGATGAGTCAGTGTCCGAACTGTATCCACCCTTGATTGCCTTGTTCGCTGTACCCGTTTTAGCTCCCACTCTATAACCCGCAACCTTTGTTCCACTGGCTCCAGCTTCCACATAGGCTTCCATCGCATACGCAACTTCTTCTGCTGTTTTCTTTGAAACCACCTGCCTGACTATTTGCGGTTTAAACTCCTGAATGGTCTTTCCATTTTTATCAATTAAAGCTTTTACTAACCTGGGTTTCATGATTTTGCCGCTGTTTCCAAAAGACGATATTGCAGTAATAAGGTTTATTGGAGTTACTGCAATTCCCTGCCCGTAAGCCATGGTCGCAAGACCAACCGGCCCGGCACCTTCTTTGGTTTGAATAAGTGAATTCGCCTCTCCCGGGAAATCTATGCCTGTTTTTCTGGTCACACCGAAAAGATCTAAATATTCAAAATATCTGTCATAGCCGATTCTTTGCGCCAGTTGAACAAATACCGGATTACAGGAATTCCCAATTGCCTCCGTTAAAGTTTCATCTCCATGGGGATCATAATATCTCCAGCATTTTAAAACAGTACCGCTGACATTGATGGACCCTGAGTCATAAAAATGCTCATTCAAATTTGTTAAACCCTCTTCCAGGGCCATGGCT
>JAENWH010000442.1 GCA_016650135.1 Peptostreptococcaceae bacterium | reverse complement strand
CAGGACGATTCTTATAATCTACCTGAAGGCTCTTCACATCCAGGTTGTCCTGGTTTGAATACAATACAAAAAAATTATATACATTTTTAAGCGTCCCAAAAAACTTGCTTACAACTTCAACCAAACCATCTTCATCAAATTTGGTTGGGGACCAGGCAGGAGATACATATAACAGATACCAGCGTGTAGCATCAGCCCCATATTTATCAAACAAAGTAAAAGGATCAACAGTATTCCCCTTTGTCTTGCTCATTTTTTTCCCATCCTTATCTAAAATAAGGTCGTTTACAAGAACATTTTTATAAGGAGATGTTCCCTTAATAAAAGTTGATATGGCAAGAAGCGAATAGAACCAGCCTCTTGTCTGGTCAATGCCTTCACAGATAAAATCTGCAGGAAATAATTCCGTGTCGAAAATTTCCTTGTTTTCAAACGGGTAATGATGCTGAGCAAACGGCATGGCGCCACTATCAAACCAGCAGTCAATTACTTCTAAAATTCTCTCCATCGTCTGTCCACACTCTGTGCATGTCAAATGAACATCATCCACATACGGTCTATGCAATTCAATGGATTCGTCAATATTCTCCTGTGCTTTTTCCAGTAATTCTTCTATGCTGCCAATACACTCGAGATGACCGCATTCACAACGCCATATAGGAATTGGCGTTCCCCAGTATCTTGTTCTGGAAATAGCCCAGTCATTAACATTTTCCAGCCAGTTACCAAAACGTTTTTCTCCAATAAAGTCAGGATACCAGTTTACTGCTTTGTTATTGGCAACTAACTGATCTTTTAGTTTTGTCATTTCAATATACCAGCTAGGTTTTGCATAATAAATCAAAGGTGTTCCGCATCTCCAGCAATGTGGATAATTATGAACCATCTTTTCTTTAGCAAATATTTTTTGTTCTTGCGCAAGATATTTTATTATATCAACTTCCAGTTCTTCTTCCATCACGAATCTGCCCGCCCAAGGTGTTTCCGTATACTTACCTTGTTCATCAACTGGGTTGGGTACTGGAAGATTATATCGTTTCCCTGTCTGATAGTCATCTTCACCAAATGCTGGTGCTGTATGCACGATTCCTGTGCCATCTTCTATAGTCACATAATCTGCGCAGGTAACATAAAACGCCTTTTTATCTACTTGTACAAATGGCATTAACTGTTCATATTCAATATATTCAAGGGCAGTCCCCTTCATTTCATCTAAAACGTCATAATTTCCTGTTCCAAGCACTTTATCAGAAAGCGCTTTAGCTAAATAGAAAACCTTACCCGCTTCACTTGTATTATCATGCATTTTGACTTTTATATAATCTATATCATACCCTACCGTCAAGGCCACATTGGCAGCCAAAGTCCATGGAGTTGTTGTCCAGGCGAGGAAATATTCGTCAAAATCCTTTCGTTTGAATTTTGCAGTTATTGTATTAACTTTTACTTCTTTGTAACCTTGGGCTACTTCATGAGAGGCCAGACCTGTGCCACAACGAGGACAGTATGGCAGTATTTTATGACCTTCATAAATCAATCCGCCTTTGAAAAACTCTTTAATAATCCACCAGCATGATTCAATGTAGTCGTTATTTAATGTAATATATGGTTGGTCAAGGTCGATGAGGAATCCCATTCTCTCTGTCATCTCTCTCCACATGCCTTCGTATGTGAAGACAGACTCTTTGCACTTTGCGTTGAATTCTTTTATGCCATATTTTTCTATATCCTGTTTCCCGGACATGCCAAGTTGTTTCTCAACCTCGATTTCCACTGGAAGGCCATGGGTATCCCAGCCTGCTTTTCTCTTTACTTCAAAGCCCTGCATCGTCTTGTAACGGCATACCGAATCCTTAAGCGTCCGGGCAATAACATGATGGATTCCCGGTCTTCCGTTTGCCGTTGGCGGGCCTTCATAAAATACAAAGGAAGGCATTCCATTTCTGGTTGTAACACATTTAGAGAGAAGATCTTCTTCTTCCCATTTTTTAGCTTGCTCTTTCTGCAATTCTGCTACAGGTTTTTCTGATAAATTTTCAAACATTCTGTTTCTCCTTTAATATAAAATCCCTAATTCGTATTGATATACGAATTAGGGACGATTATCAAACCGCGGTACCACCCTAGTTGCAGTTTCCCGCCACTTT
>JAENWH010000493.1 GCA_016650135.1 Peptostreptococcaceae bacterium | reverse complement strand
TTAATTTGACAAAAAAACATGTGGTGAAAAAGTTTGTAGTGATATATAATTAAAGACAATATAAAAACAGTAGGAGGTACTATTTTGGGAAAAGCAATAGCTATTTTTAATCAAAAAGGTGGCGTAGGAAAAACGACAACGAATATTAATCTGGCGGCTTGCCTTGCACTAAAGGGAAAAAAAGTGCTGATTCTTGATATTGACCCGCAAGGCAATACGACTAGTGGCATTGGAATCAAAAAAAAAGGACTGTTAAAAACAACATATGAGGTTTTAATAGATGAAAAAATGCACCCAAGTGAAGCTATTATTCCTACAATAGTTAAAAACCTTGACATTATTCCAGCAAGTGTCCAGTTGGCAGGCGCCGAAATAGAACTGGTCAGACTTGAAGGAAGAGAAAAAAGGCTGAAAAGAGCACTTGATAAAATCAGGGACAGATATGATTATATTTTCATTGATTGTCCTCCTTCTTTAGGATTGCTGACGATTAACTCATTAACGGCAGTGGACAGCGTCCTCATACCTATACAGTGTGAATTCTATGCTTTAGAGGGTGTAAGCCAGCTGGTGAGCACGATTGAACTTGTAAGGAAGAGCTTGAATCCCAATCTTGAAATCCAGGGAGTTATTCTTTCCATGTTTGATGGAAGAACTAATTTATCCATTCAGGTAGTTGAAGAAGTTAAAAAATATTTTAAAGAAAAAGTGTATTCCACAGTAATTCCCAGAAATGTCAGATTGGCAGAAGCTCCAAGTTTTGGGCTTCCAATAACGCAATATGACCCAAAATCAAAGGGAGCAGAGGCATATAATGAATTTGCTGAAGAATTTCTTGAACTGGAAGGAGGTTCTGAATGGTAGCAGCAAGAAAAGGCGGGCTGGGAAAGGGTCTTAGCGCATTGTTTGAAGATATGGATATTGAAGTCACTGATGTTAGAAACGTCAATAACAGGAATAATATTGATGAGGACGGGATACATTTTTTAGATATAAACAGCATAAGTCCTAATAGTAAACAGCCAAGAAAAAAGTTTGATGATGAAAAAATCGATGAACTGGCAAAGTCAATAGAGGCTCATGGCATACTACAGCCTATTATGGTTCGCAAAGCAGGCGAAGGATATGAAATTGTTGCAGGAGAACGTAGATGGAGAGCTGCAAGGAAAGTTGGACTTAAGAAAGTTCCATCTATATTAAGAAATTTGACAGAAGAACAGAATATGCTTGTTTCCATTATCGAAAATATGCAGCGGGAAGATCTTAATCCAATGGAAGAGGCTGAAGCACTTAGTCAGATGATTATTACCTATGGTTTAACACAGGAACAGATTTCTAAAAGTGTGGGAAAGAGCAGACCTTATATAACCAATGTACTGAGATTGCTGAAATTGCCAGCGGAAATCCAGGAACTCGTTACAAATGGTGCGTTGAGTACCGGACATGCACGGGCAATCATTGGAATAGAAGACAAAAAGGTTCAACTGGAGCTTGCTAAATATGCGGCAAAAGAACAAATATCTGTAAGAGAAATGGAAAAACTTTCAAAGAGTAACTCGTTAAAAGGTAAGGCAAAGCCTTTGAAAAAGAAGAAATCTCTGGAAATTGCCTGTGTGGAGGAAGAATTAAAAGAAATTCTGGGAACAAAAGTGCAATTAAAATATTCGGGTAGAAAAGGGAAACTGGAAATACAATGTTTCAGCAAGGAAGAACTTGACAGAATCATTGATTTACTAAGGTCTTTAAGATAAGTTTCACGTGAAACAAAGGATGATAAATGACATATATTTCCATAAAAATGAAAGAGGTTATTTCACAGGCAGTAGATGCAGGTATTCCGGTATC
>JAENWH010000129.1 GCA_016650135.1 Peptostreptococcaceae bacterium | reverse complement strand
TGCACGTATCTTATTTCGCGCATTACTGCTTTTTGCAATTTTCAACCAGTCTATGCTTGGTCCGCTGGAGTTTGGAGAGGTTACTATTTCAACAATATTACCATTATCTAATGTATAATCAATAGGCACCATTTTCCCGTTAACTTTTGCTCCAATACACTTATAGCCTATGGCTGAATGGATTTTAAATGCAAAATCCAGAGGTGTCGAGCCGGCTGGCAGTTCAACAACATCTCCTTTTGGTGAAAATACAAATACCTGACTGGCAAACAAATCAACTTTCAAGGTTTCCATAAATTCCTTGGGATCATTCATTTCCTTTTGCCATTCGAGTGTTTGTCTAAGCCATGCGAGTTTCATTTCTTCCTTATCGACAGAAACTCCTTCTTTGTATTTCCAATGAGCGGCAATACCATATTCAGCAACTCTGTGCATTTCGTAGGTTCTGATTTGTATTTCAAAAGGGTCCCCATTATCACCTATAACTGTTGTATGCAAAGACTGATACATATTTGTTTTTGGCATAGCTATATAATCTTTAAATTTCCCAGGGATTGGTCTCCACATTGTATGAACAACACCAAGAACTGCATAACAGTCTTTAATTGTATCCACAATTATTCTGATGGCAGTCAAATCAAAAATTTCATCTAATTGTTTATTCTGATATTTCATTTTTCTGTAGATGCTATAAAAATGCTTTGAACGCCCTGTTATATCATAATGAATATTCAGTTCATCAAGACTTTCTTTTATTTCTTCAAGCACCTGGTTAATAACCGCTGCCCGCTGTTCTTTTTTCGCATTAACCTGAGTAACTAAATCATAATAAGCGAATGGGTCAAGGTATTTAAGCGCAATATCCTCAAGTTCAAATTTGAGTGCAAATATGCCAAGCCTGCTTGCTAATGGTGCATATATTTCAAGCGTTTCCTTACATTTGTCAATAATCTTTCTATCGTCCATATAATTAATCGTTCTAAGATTATGAAGCCTGTCGGCTAATTTAATAATAAGTACCCTGATATCCTTTGACATGGCTAAAAACATTTTTCGCAGGTTTTCAGCCTGCCTTTCCTCTTTATTTTCAAAAACTATGGAACCCAGCTTAGTGACACCATCAACAAGATTCATTATTTCAGTACCAAAGTCCTTTTCCAGCTGATTTTTTGTATAGGCAGTATCCTCAACTGCATCATGAAGCAGGCCAGCCACTATAGTATCTGCATCCATTCCCAACTCTGCCAGTATTTTAGCAACAGCTGCCGGATGAATCATATATGGTTCGCCTGATTTTCTGAGTTGCCCCTTGTGCATTTCATCTGCAATTTTGTAAGCCTTTCCTATGAGTTCAATATCATATTTAGGGTTTACTTCAAGAAGACTATTCAAAAATTGCTCCATTGTGTTCATAATTTGCCTCGATTATTCTTTGGACTTTTTCTTGGATTTTCTCCCTGCATATTTTGGTCCGCCAGTTAACTGACATAAATCATAATAGATTGGGCTTGCAACAAATATTGATGAAGCACATCCTACCAGAACTCCAATCATAAGTGGTAAGATAAACTCTCTAATTGTTGAACTTGTAAGCACATACATAGGAATCATAACTACTAAAGTTGTAAACGATGTCATAATAGATCTTCCTAAAGTTTGATTAATACTAGTATCAATTAAATCGCTTGTGTTGTTCTTTTTCATAATTCCTAAATTTTCACGTATCCTATCAAATACGACTATAGTATCATTGATTGAATACCCTACAACCGTTAAGACGCCAGCTATAAAAGGACTGTTAATGGTGAAACTGAATAATCCATAAAAAGCTATTACCATTAAGACATCATGAGCTACTCCCGCTATTGCTGCTAAACCAAATTTCCATTCAAATCTTATAACTATATATATCAACATCCCCAATGTTGCAATTAAAACAGCCAGAATGGCATTGTTTCGCAGTTCTTTTCCAACTGAAGGGCCAAATTGCTCAACCGTTAAAACATCTTTGTCTGTAATGTTAAATGCTGTCTGCATATCATCAATGACTGCACCTCTGGTTTTATTATCCAGCGACTGAATTGTTCTAATAATTACCTGCTCACTATTTTTTCCTGCATATACTATTTCTGAGTCAATATTATTTTTTTCAAGTACGGCTTTCACTTGGCTTGTTTCAACATGTGTTTTCAAATCAAGTTGCATCATGGTACCGCCTGTAAAATCGATTCCATAGTTAAATCCTCTGATTCCGCCTATAGTCAACCCTATTAGTATAATAGTAATTGAGACAATATAATAAATTTTTCTATGTTTTATAATATTGAAATTTCTTGCTACACCTGGAATAGGTCTGTTGTCTTCAGATACTCTGAATAATATCTTAGTAGAAAGTTTTTTGGAATTGATAATGATTTCTAATAACAGCTGAGTGACTACCACTGCCGTGAATACACTGGCAACAATACCAATCATTAAAGTCATGGCAAAACCTTTAACTGGCCCTGAACCAAACTGATAAAGTACTGCGGCTGCAATAATAGTTGTAATTTGCGAGTCTAGAATCGTACTCATAGCATGCTTAAAGCCTGACTGAGCTGAAACCCGAATTGACTTCCCATTGCATATTTCTTCTTTGATTCGGGAAAATATAATTACATTAGCATCAACCGCCATACCTATGGAAAGTATGATACCGGCAATTCCCGGCAGGGTTAAAACGCTTCCAAGACCCACTAATATCCAAAGTACAATTAAAATATAAAGAAGTAATGCAATATCGGCTGCTACTCCCATAATTCCATACATAACCAACATAATTACTAATATTAGAGCAAAGCCGATTATTCCAGCAAGCACTGCTGAATCAAGAGCATTCAGACCAATTTTTGCTGTCTGTATAGAGGTATCCACCTCAGTTAGTGCAACTGGAAGAGCTCCTCCTCTTATTAATGCAGCAAGATTAACCGCTTCATCCTGCGGGAATCCACCAGTGTTACCTGCAGTGATTATGGCCTGACCATTGGCGATTACTGACTGCACAACGGGGGAAGAAATTACTTTGCCATCTAAAACTATCATAATAGCACTTCTGGGAACACCATCAGTCGTTGAAATAATTTGTCCGCTTAATGCTTTTTTAGTTGCTTCTGCAAATGCAGTTGATCCTGCTTTATCAAATTCAAGGGATACTGCATATCCGCCTTTCTCCTTATCTTGAGTTATTCCTGCATTTTTAATCATGCTTCCGTCAAGGGCTACAGTTCCATCTGCCATTATAAATTGGAGTTGAGCTGTTCTACCAATTGATTTTATGGCTTCTTCAGCATTTTCTGCGCCTGGCAGTTCCACTCTGATTCTCTTTTGGCCTTCAATAGTTACGACTGGTTCAGACAATCCCATCTGGTTAACTCTCTGTTCTATAACCGCCTGTGTTTGTTCCATCAATTTTTTGAGATTATCGCCTGTTTCATTTGTTTGCGCTTCCATAACGACATAGACGCCGCCTTTAATATCTAATCCAAGTTTAATTTTATCTTTAACTGGTGTCATGCTGCCAATTCCGATGACAGTCATATACCATCCTAATAAAATAATGACTGCAACGATAATTGCTGCAAAGCGTTTAGCTCCTAAATTCATGTCTTTTCTCCCTTACAATTAGTGTATTTTTTTATTCATAAATACGTGCCTCTAGAAAAATAAGTTACATTCCATTTTACCCCTTTCAGGCAAAAAAAACAAGCCAATTATGCTGGTTTGTTACAATCGCTTTGGAAAACTCTCTAATGTATACATATGGTCAAAAAACAAAACGCCCTAATGTACATTATTACATTAGGGCGTTTTTTTTATATTTTATTTTCAGCATTTTCTTCTATAATCGTTACATCTTCTTCTGGTATGTTAATTATAGTTTCTTCCGGTGTTTCTACCGCAGTTTCCTTTGGTGTTGCTACTATAGTTTCTTCAACTGGAGGCGCAGTTTTTTTGAACAGTTTTTTTGGAATCACCTTTTTTGGTGCTTCTTCAGTTGCTTTTTCTGTTGTCGAAGTTCTTTCCTTCTTCGTCGAAGCATTAGAGTCACTATTCTCTACTTTGGAAACGGCCCATCTCATTATTTCAAATTTAATTTTCTCGGCTCCAACCTGAATAATAAGTGTTTCATCCTTCACTTTTACGATTTTCCCGCGTACTCCCCCAATAGTGATTATTTCATCGCCTACCTGCAGGTTGTTTCTCATTAGGTTTGTAGCTTTCTCCCTCTTCTTCTGCGGCCTTATTAATAAAAAGTACATAATGAAGATTAACAGAATTAATGGTAATAGTTGCATTGCTGTATTCATGAGTATTCTCCTCCTTGTTTTGTGTTATACTACACTTTATAATTTGTTTGTTTTATGGTGCCGGCGATGGGGGTCGAACCCATACGGTGTTCCCACCACGGGATTTTGAGTCCCGCACGTCTGCCAATTCCATCACGCCGGCACATTACTATAAATTTTAACATAATCCGATTAAATATTCAAGATTTTTATTCATATTTAATTCGAATTGAAGATTGCAATATTAAATGTCCGCTTTATTCAAGATTAAATATTTCTATATATACCTTCTAAGCAGTTCTTTTAAAAAAATCTCAAAACCATATTCATTTGAATACCCCATTAATTTCTGTATATGCGTTTTTTGCTCCAGGCTAAGGTTTCTCATGTCTTTTACTGATTTTACTAAACCCATTCTTCTTGCTATTTGAAATTCTTGTTGATTCAAAGGTGGCAAAGCTTCAAAGTTATTGAATATGTCAATCAGTTTATTTTTATCCTTTTTAAGATTTCCTTTTACGTTTTCGAACAAATTAATAATGTGATCACTTACGATTTTACCATCACATTGATTTACTGTTTCAATCAAATGCTTAATTTCCATTGCTTTTTCTATATCTGTACATTCTGTGAAAACACCTGTATCAATATCCTGCTGCAACCCACTGCCTTCTATTGGCACAAATGTTCTTATTCTCACAAAATCCGGATTAACCTGGTTGATAACATCTCCTGTCTCTTTATAATTTTCTTCCGAGTGCTCTTTGCCTCCTACCCCAGGCATGAAATATACAGAAAATTGTATGCCTGATTCCTTGATTCTTTTCCCGGCTTCAATTTCCTGAGCTTTCGTGTTTCCTTTATTGATCAGGTTCAGTACAATATCAGAACCTGATTCATATCCGGAATGTATTCTATTTAGTCCTGCTGCAAACAGTTTTTTGTATTCCTCGATTGTTATTATGGATAGTGTATCTGCTCGCCCATAGGTTGTTACTCTGTTAATGCCTGGGAACTTAGCCCTAAGATATAAAAGAATCTCTTCAGTTTTATCTGTGCTTAAAACAATTGAATTTGCATCTTGAAGAAATGCTGAACTGCAGTGGTCAAAATATCCAGTTTCAGCCATTATATCTATATCATTTTTTATTTCTTCAACGGTTCTGACTGAAAATTTTTCACCCTTGTACAATGTACAGAACTTACATTTGTTCCAGGTGCAGTTTCTTGTAGTCCTGATTAATATGCTTTCAGCTTCACTAGGTGGTCTAATAGGTCCCTGCTCATAATTTTCATATTTCATGCAACTCCTCCTCTCTGTCTTTCACCCTGATTTATAGAAAATTCTACCATAAACCTGGTAGAATTTTAATGTTGATTATGGTGCGGCCGATGGGATTTGAACCCATACGATTGCTCACACGCCCCTCAAGCGTGCACGTCTGCCTTTCCGCCACGGCCGCATAATGTACAAGTATAATTTTTGTATAGTACCACAAACATTAAATAATGTAAATACAATCGTTAAAATTAACTTGAAAATAATTTTGTTTTTCATTCAAGATTAACTTAGAAATATTATTTTAAAATATTAATTTTCAGAAGAAGTGGTTTGCTTTTCTTCGTATTTATAAGACCATTTTTCTGCGCCAATATAAATATTGTTAAACATAGGCGATACTTTTCCAATAAAAGCTATGGATGTAATCACCCCGTATGTTTTATAAACTAAAGGATAATAAG
>JAENWH010000131.1 GCA_016650135.1 Peptostreptococcaceae bacterium | reverse complement strand
TTGTAGCTGTAGTAATAGTGCCCCTATTACTGATTCTTTGGCAAAAGGGAACTTTTTTAAAGAAAATGGACTTTTATTTAACCAAATTCATTGCTGGTCCCTTTAATAAGTTCATGGATGCCGTTAAAAACTTTTATATTGCGATGCTAAAAATATCGTTGAACAGGAAAAAAACAGTTCTATTGGGAAGTATCCTTATCTTTATAATAAGCATCGTGATCTTTATGAAAATCGGTATGGAAGTATTTCCTAAGATAGATTCTGGTACTTTTACCATCTCTGTGGAAACAGACTCAGGTTTCAATCTACAACAGACCGATAAAATTATTGAAGAAATTGAAGCATTACTGAATAAAGAACCGGAAGTAATAATTAGCAGTGTGCAAGCAGGTTATGAACCAGGAGGTCATTTTCTAGGGGAAACAGGGGCTTTGGGGGTAAACCAAGGGTACTTTACCGTTGGATTGTCATCCCGCAAGGAAAGAAAGGAAACCATCTGGCAAATCGAAGACCGCTTAAGAAATGAAATATATAAGATACCGGGCATTAAAACCTTGGTGATTAAAGAATCAGGCAGCACCGCAGTAGCCTCAACTGTAGCTCCGATTGATTTAAGAATCAGTGGTCCAAATCAAGAGGTACTTACTTATATCGCCAATGATTTGGAAGAAAAAATAGGATCTGTTCCAGGAACGGTTAATATTTACCGCAGCTGGCATAATGCAAATCCGGAAATTAAATTAAATTTAAACAATCAACGGCTGGCTGAGTTGGGATTGACGCCTCAGTCTGTTGCCAATCAATTATTTATGGATCTGCAAGGTAAAGAGGTAGGAAAATTAGAACAAGGCGATAGCAGTGGTACTACTATTATAGTGCGCTATGAAGAAGAAGGAAGAAATAATCTGAACAGCCTTTTAGACGCAGCCATAGTCTCGCCAAAAGGCATTAAGATTCCTCTTCGGGACATAGCAGAAATAAGTACAGAAGAAAACCCTAACCTGGTCACCAGAGAAAATATGGAGTATACTCTTGATATTTACGGATTTACTCAAGAAAGAGCTTTTAGCCACGTGATCAGTGACATCCAAACCCTAGTTGACGGAACTTCCTTGCCGGATGGATATGCGGTTACTATCACCGGAGAGCAGTCGGATTTAATGGATTCGGTCGGAGATTTACAGTTATCGCTAATTATAGCGTTGATTTTAGTTTATCTCTTGCTTCTTAGCCTATTTAAATCATTTATTCACCCGCTTACCATCATGGCTGCAATCCCATTGATGTTAATAGGTGTTGCTCTGGCCCTGGTCTTCACCGATAAGTATGTTTCTATGCCGGTGCTGTTAGCTTTAATTTTATTAGCCGGCACCGTTATAAATAATGCTATTTTGCTGGTTGACTTTATTATTAAACAGAGGAAACAAGGCAAGAATGGTGATGAAGCAATTTTAGATGCAGTTCGTTTAAGGTTTAGACCAATTATGATGACCGCTCTTTCTGATATAGCAGGTATGACGCCTCTGGCTTTGGAATTAGCCTTAGGTTCTGAAAAATTATCTCCCTTATCTATAGGCATCATTGGCGGAATCAGTGCATCAACATTCTTGACCTTAATAATTATACCTGTTTTGTTTTCATTCGTTGAAGAAGTGAGCGGAAAAATAAAGAAGGTTGCTCGAGGTCCCCAAAATGAACCAGAAAAACTAATCACTCTAAATAAGAATTTTATATAAGTATGGATGTTAAGTGAGCTAAATGTCCGTATAAACTGGCTGAAAAGGAGATTAAACGATGAAAAGAATAATATCAATGGTAGTGGTAATATTAATGCTAAGTTCGGGTTTGGCATTTGCGGCAGTAGTTCCGTCAGATGTGTCCGGTAATGTATATGAAGAGGCAATAAAAGTTTTATCTGAAAAAGATATCATCACTGGAGACGTGGATGGTAAATTTTACCCTGACAGCACGCTGACAAGAGCGCAAGCCTGCATCATGGTTGTCAAAGCGATCAATCCACCAGTTGCGGAGGTGACCGGAACAGAGGCACAACCAATCAACAGCGGGTTTGCTGATATGTCAGGTTACGGATGGGCAGAAGGATATATTGGATACGCGTCTAAAATGGGCATTGTAAATGGGTATCCTGATGGAACTTTTAAACCAGGAGCGCTTGTTAGCAGTGAAGAAATCACCACAATGGTCATGAGAGCATCCGGCTATACAGATGTCGGGCTTGGGGGTCAATATCCTTCTAATTATATGGAGAAAGCCACAACCCTGGGATTGTTTGACGGGATGGCAACGGTAATGAGTGCACCGATTCAAGTGACAAAAGGGATGACCGCTAAAATCATTTTTAACGGACTGGCCATGATTGAGGAAGCAGATTTGCAGGTACCGGTTGGAAATGCCAATGGGACAACACCATCAGCGGTTCAGCCGATTGCTGGCAGCCGAGCAACAGATGTGAATCTTGGGAATGGGATGATTTTTACCGGGGAAGAGATGAAAATGTCCTTGGCACAGGCTAAAACTCTTGTGATGACAAGTGGCGCTGGCATCGAAATGGCTAAAATAAATCTTGCGGCGAATCAGGCAAAAACAGAAAGCTATTTCAGCTCCTATAGAAAAGTCAGGGAAGGCACAGTCGTCCCTGTATTTGGAGAAATAACCAGCTCAAGAACACAAAAGGAAATGGCAAGATTAGCAGCAAATTTTGCATTGGCTCAATCAACCAATAACTATAATGCAGAAATAAACGTATTGACTGCAGATGCAGTAAAGACCTACTTTGAATTGAAGCAGGCCATAGAAGCAGCCAGCATCAGCAAGGGAAACCTGGCGACGCAAGAGACAATCCTTAAAAATACAAATACAAAATTCAGACTCGGTGTGGTTTCAAAACAGGATGTGCTGAAAGCGGAGACCTCCTATAATCAGGCAAGCGTTGATCTAGCCGCAGCACAAAGTAGGGAAGCTCTTGCAAGAATCAGCTATAATCTGAATTTCGATTTCTTTACCATGCAGAATGTAACACCTACAGACAGTCTGGCAGTGACACAAATTTCAACCATTAACCTGAACAATGCAATCTCTTTGGCAGTTGCCAATAGGAATGAAATAACCGCTGCAGCTTTTTCATTAAAATATAAGGAATTAAACTTGATTGAGGTGGGCAACAGCTATTCCAAAGCATCTTCTTATTACCTTCAGGCGCAGGCTGATTTAATGCTTGCACAAAAGAATTACAAGGAAATGCCGGCTAAAATGGAACTTGATGTCAGAAGCAAATATATGGATATGCTGAATTCCAAGTCCAGTGTTGACCTTGGCAGGATGAATGCAGATAAAGCGGCCGAAACCTTCAGACTTGCAAAACTACAGTACGACATGGGAATGGCGACTCTTACAGATGTACAACTTGCTCAGGCAGGATTATTTGCATCTCAGCTCCAGTATTCACAAAGTCTGCTGAAACTGAAACTTGCAGTGGTTGCCTATGAACAGTCAACGACAGTGGGGACTTATTCTGTAATATTTTAATCGTCAAGAACAGCAACCAAAACGACTATGTATTTACATGGTCGTTTGATTTTAATTTTTATAAAAAATATCGTTATTAAAAGAAACCGAAAAAAAGAAACCAAAAGCTTCAAATAATTATGGAAATTGAAACAGGGCAAGGCCTAGTTACCCAACGATCTCAAAAAATTTTTTTAATGGTAGGTTTCGTCATAGTTTATCACCAATTATATTTTATTATGTGAAAACATATTGAGCAAGAAAAAAGTACGACCTAGAATTAAACCCTAGAATCGCACAAGCAAGGCAAAGCCACATTTTTTATTGTGACTAAACTTGTTTAGTTTTATTTGTCGAAATAGAAATAATCATTTATGTAATAACAGTTAATAGTGATATAGAATTTTTTGAAAAAAGCATATACTAATAATACTGACTGAAATACTGTGCCATTAAAAACCTTGATTTAATCCCTTTGCGTTGCGTATGCAACATAAAAAAGCTGGCTGCAAGTATATAATAGGGTTAGACGGTAAATATAAATAATTATTACTGATCAAGAAAGGATACAATATTATGATTGAACAGAAATTTGAAATGACTTTAAGAAGTGAAAAAATTATAGAAAAGGTAATCCAAGATGAAAATTTAAATTATCTTCATATGGTTTTACCCGAGAATGACGGTTTGCCTGAGCACTATACAGATGCTACACTTTATATGACTGTATTAAAAGGAGAACTTTCAATTCGGATAAATGATCAAGAGAATAAAGAATACGATGCAGGTAGCATCATAAAAATTCCATATAACACAAAAATGAACGTAAAAAATCAGCATGAAGATACTTTAGAATTGATTGTTATAAAGATACCAGAACAAAAAAATCACTAAAAACTAGCAGTATATTTTAAAGCTTATAAGAAAGAACTAAAGGGGGTACTGATTATGGGCAAAGCAACGCAAGATCTCAGAAAAGAACATGATATTATTCTTCATGTCCTTTACATTACTGACAATATCATCTCATAAGAGGTAGAAGATGCCAAATTAATGCATTTTGGAAAGGAATTAGTATATTTTTTGAAAACATTTGGAGACAAATGCCATCATGGGAAAGAAGAAAACTATTTTTTTAAAGAACTGGAAAATCAAGGAATTCCAAATGAAGGCGATATTCTATTTGTTAAGGCAGATAAAATATTAGATGAGGCAAAGCAGGATGAAATATTTGAGAAGTTTGAACAGCACGAAGAAAATATTATAGGGCATGGTGTTCATGAGGAATTGCATGCAATGATTCATAAATGGGCGGAAGAGTTTGAAGTGCATTAATCGTTACTGAAGTGGTGTTCTTATTGAATAACTAAATAGAACTGGGTTGGCGCACTCATCTGAACTACAAAACCTAATTCATGCTAATGTAAATGTTCCTGATGTAGAGCCGACACAAACAGAAATTACAGAACCAAAAGAAAATATTGAATATAGGCTCCTGGTTGATTTCCAGGAGTTTTTTGTTTAATTGACATTTATGAACTAAATGTTAGCACACTGTATCGAACTTTAAGAAAATGGAGATGGAGAATGGAGAATTGGGAATGAGATCAAAACGATTGCAGATAAATATAATACGAATTATTTTTTTGGGAATATTCATTTTTATAATGTCAAAAGGAAGCCCAACGCTCTGGTTAGGTATTTTTGGGATAAGCTTGGTTGCAGCATTATTTTTTGGCAGGATATTTTGTGGGTGGATTTGCCCAATGAATACTCTGATGATTGGTACAGAGACATTATTAAATAAGTTCAATATTAAACTTAAAGACTCTCCTAAGTGGCTTGAGAATGGTTGGTTAGGGTGGGTTTTGCTAATAGGCGGTGTTCTTACGATGGTGGTAATAAAAAAACTGACTGGAGGTGAGATCCCTGTCTTACTGTATTTATTGATATTTTCTGTGTTGGTAACTTTAAGATACAAACCGGAAGTTTTTCATAACAAGGTATGTCCTTTTGGAATATTGCAAGGGCTTATAGGAAGGTTTGCATTCTTATCAAAAAGAATTAATTTAGATAAGTGTGTTGGTTGTAAATTATGTGAAACAACGTGTCCTGCGGAAGCAATTGTTGTATCACCCCAAAATAGAAAGGCTGAAATTAATCCCCAATTATGTCATCAATGTTTTAATTGTGAATTTATATGCCCTGAAGATGCGATTAACTATAGCAGAAAAATGAAAGTGAGTAAAAGACCATGAAAATATTTGATGAACTTAGAGGCTAGAGGCTAGAAGTTAAGATAATTCTGCGGTCAATATTTTTTTGTCAATATGATTTATTTGTAAGTGCTCAACGCGGGGGCGCAATCCCAAATAAATACCCCAGGAATCAGATCTTTTGTAATCATCTTCCTGGGGTTTTGTTATATTGTTAATATTTTCAATTGATCAAGTTTGTCTTGCTCAGAATCCTTTTTCATGTA
>JAENWH010000482.1 GCA_016650135.1 Peptostreptococcaceae bacterium | reverse complement strand
ATTATTTCAATAGCGGGTTTAATCGTTTTTTCCAGAATTGACGCAATTTTATCATATCCTGAAACCTTTGCTGCAAACGCAACCCCACCCGTTGTCTCTGCACCAGCAGTATATGTAGGAGATAAAGATACAACCTCGTCAGCTGCAATTGATGGCGATACTAATAATGGTGATGCCGTTGAACTGCTGGCTATATATATTAACTATGGGGAATCCCTTCAGTCTGTAGCCGATAAGTTTGTATCCGTTGAGTTATTTTCAACTTCGGAAGAATTTCTTTCTGTAGTTGAAGGAGCTGGCGTGCAAACACAGATCAAGACGGGCAATTTTATCATTCCTGCAAATGCAACAGATGAAGAAGTAATAGATATTATCACCAAACCCGGTCTATAAAATAACTCATTGAAAATAAAGCTGTTGAAAACTAGTTATCAAAAATAAAAATATTTATAGGAGGAAAAGATTATGCCATTAGTTACAACAAAAGAAATGTTTGAAAATGCTTACAAGGGTGGTTATGCTATTGGTGCTTTCAATGTGAATAACATGGAAATCATTCAAGGGATCACAGAGGCTGCCATGGAAGAAAATGCCCCTTTGATTTTACAGGTTTCTGCTGGTGCAAGAAAATATGCAAAGCATATCTATTTAGTGAAATTAGTTGAAGCTGCAATAGCTGATACAAATCTTCCCATTGCTCTTCATCTTGACCACGGGGCAGACTTTGAAATCTGCAAATCCTGCATTGATGGCGGATTCTCTTCTGTTATGATTGATGGATCGCACCATTCATTCCTTGATAATATAGCACTTACTAAACAGGTAGTGGAATATGCCCATGCCCGCGGGGTTGTTGTTGAAGCTGAACTTGGTCAACTTGCCGGTATTGAAGATGCTATAAATGTTGCAGTGCATTCTTATACTGACCCGGCTCAGGTAGAGGAATTCGTTTCAAAAACAGGTGTTGATTCCCTTGCAATTGCAATAGGGACTTCCCATGGTGCCTTTAAGTTTAAACCAGGCCAAAAGCCGGAATTGCGTTTTGATATTCTTGACGAAGTTTCAAAAAGATTACCTGGTTTCCCTATTGTACTTCATGGAGCTTCCTCGGTGATTCCTGAGTTTGTAGCGACTGTTAATAAGTATGGCGGCAATATGCCGGATGCGATAGGCATTCCTGAAGAAATGCTTCGCCGTGCTGCTTTAGGTGCTGTCTGCAAAGTAAATATTGACTCAGATTTAAGACTTGCCATGACAGCGGCCATTAGAGAACATCTTGCTTTGTACCCTGGAGATTTTGACCCACGTCAATATTTGACTCCTGCCAGAGCAGCAATAAAAGACATGGTAAAAAGAAAAATAGTGAATGTTTTAGGGTGCAGTGGCAAAGCAAACCCATTATAAGCATCCTACATTGGGCTTGGTTTTTCCAAACCCATTGCAATCAGTCATTTGAAATTCTAGTTATCCACAGGTTACCTGTGGATAACTTATTGCCAATAAAACACAAACAAACATGAGCATACGGGAAATGTGGCGACACATTAATCGTATGCTCATATTAATTTATGTCCAAAACTTATCCACAGACCTGATTTCAATAAATCCACCAATTGCAGGGGTTAATTATTTCACAAACCCAATGTCGGATGCTTATAATGGGCTTACTTCAAGCAATTTACTTTTCATTTCCCACAGTTCTTTTGAAAGATCCACATAATAGATTTGTGGATTTTCAAATCGCAGCATTTCTTCCCAGAGAGATGCTACCTGTTCTGCGCAACAAGTTCTCGTCTCATCAAGGCTAGGGATTTTATACACCAGTTCGCCGTTAATGAAATTCGGTTTTCTGGTCTTCACAGCCTAATAGTTGGAAATAGTTTTTCTTTTCT
>JAENWH010000375.1 GCA_016650135.1 Peptostreptococcaceae bacterium | reverse complement strand
ATCGAAATCTATGCCCTTGTGGTCGATGCTTGATGAAATACCAACATTTTCAGGGGCAAAGACAAATATATTATTTGCTATTTTTTGTACGTTTCCGTTTAGAGCATAGGTGGCACCACTTAAAAAATCGAATATTTTTCTGGCTACATCTGTATCCATTTTTTCAAGATTTATGATGACCGGCTTTCTGCTTTTTAAATTATCCACTAATTTCGAACACTCATCAAAACTTTTGGGTTCAATTACTATCAATTTTAATGATGAGGTGTTTGATGACAAAGGTTTTTGAATTGGCACATTTTTTGAATCTATTGCTTCATTTCGCGGTGATATAAATGAATTTGAGCTTTCAGGTTTTTTTTCAAACTTCGATGAAGGTGTTTCAACTTCCTCCTCAGAAATATCGTCATCTACATCCTCAATTCCTACCAGATCTTTGAATTTACTCAGTATTCCCATTTTCCCCTCCTATTTTTGTGTATTATTGTTTTGAGTAGTCTCTGTTTCCAAAAATTGCTGTTCCAACTCTAATTAAGTTGGCACCCTCTTCTATAGCTGTCTGGAAATCATGTGACATTCCCATAGATAAATATTTAAATTCCATTCTATTATGTTCTATATTCTTAAATTTGTCATATGTATTTTTAACCAGAGCAAAATATTTTCTGACATTTTCCGGATTTTCATCATAAGGGACAATACTCATAAGACCGCAAACTCTAACATTTGGGCATGTTTCCAGTATTGTGCGAAGCAATTCACCTGTTTTTTCTGAAGAAATTCCAAATTTACTTTCTTCCATTGCAGGGTTCACCTGCAAAAGGATATCCATTACAATTCCCTTTTGGGCAGCTCTTTTATCAATTTCCTCCGCCAGTTTAAGAGAATCTACAGAATGAATCATAGAAACTTTATCTATAATATATTTTACTTTATTTGTCTGTAAATGTCCAATCATATGCCATTTTACCGGCTTAACATTTTCGTATTTATCTAGAATATCCTGAACTTTATTTTCACCTATATCTTTTATTCCCGCGTCAATAGCTTCATTGATCCGTTCGAACCCATATGTTTTTGTAACAGCAACAAGCAAAACATCTTCCGGTTTTTTACCGATTTTCCTTGCAGATTCCTCCTTAAGACCATTTATGCATTCAATATTTTTTTTAATGCTCATATCGTTACATCCTTCCATTTTTAAGTATTTCATCATAAACATCTACAGTTTTTGTCTCAATACCATTTGCATCATAGAAATAAGAGACTTCAACTGCTGATATTTCCCCATCTGTGTTGATTACTTTAATTGGTTTAAATTCATAGTCTTTATCCTTCTTTTTAACATAGACCCCTATATTGCCATTTTCATCGGTTGTAATACTTTCGTTTTTAATAATGATACCACTCGCATTTGCTGTTATGATCGTTGCTTCACCGCTTCTCATCTTACCGAATTCAGCGTAGTACATGTCGGTTTTCATGATGACCAGCCATTTATCTCCATCTTCGATAATATCTTCAACGGCACCGTCAATTTCTCCTTTAGGCAGTTTAATTTTTACATTTTCCCCAATAACATATTTTGATACATTTCCCTCCTCTATCCAACCAATAACATACCAGCTTGAGTTGTCACAAATCTTATAAATCGGCTCATTCACAAAGGTTTTTTTTCGGGTCAGATTGATTGTCTCAATATTCAGTTTTGAGACCTCCTCATATTTTATTTTTTTCATTTTTTCAAAAGTGAAAAAATTTTCATACCCGTCAATATAGTAGCTGACTATTCCATTAAACGAAGTGACGTCATTTTCCTGTTTGGTTACCGCCGAACCTAGTTTTTCCAGAATTTTTTTATACTCATTCTTTGGTTCGCCCACATTATTTTTTTGTATATCAAGAATCTTAGTTCCTTTTCTTACGTGTTCTCCTTCTTCATAATAATAGTTAATGTCCCCATTTGTGTCTGATAAATATATTTTCTCATTCCTTACCAGATAGCAAGTGATATTATCACTTACTGTCAGTTCACCATAGTTTATGATTTCAGTCTTTTTCAAAGCACCTGTAACCCCTGGGATCACATATATTATTGTATATAATAATATACCCGCCAAAACAAACAGGATGAATGCCAGTTTTTTTTTATTTGTCATCAGAATTCTCCAATACTCTTTTTAATATTTTCAATTCACCTTTGTCCAGGTTTTTCTGGTTTTTAATAAAACTTTCAAGCAAGTCAGGTCTGCGCTGTTTAGTTATTTTTAAAGATTCTTCAAATTTCCATAAGTGAATTAATCTGTGATTCCCGGAAACCAATACTTCTGGAACATTTAGACCTTTGAATTCTCTAGGTTTGGTATACTGGGCATGTTCCAGCAATCCAGAATAGATAGATTCCTCTTTCATTGAAGTACTGCTCCCCAGCACCTCTGGAACAAGTCTTGCAACCGCATCAATCAAAATCATTGCAGGAAGTTCTCCACCTGTCAGTATATAATCTCCAACTGAAACCTCATCCATGTTCCAGTAATTGATAACCCGCTCATCCACACCTTCGTAATGACCGCAAAGTATGGTCAGTTCCTT
>JAENWH010000531.1 GCA_016650135.1 Peptostreptococcaceae bacterium | reverse complement strand
GATAGGGTATAAAAATTATAGAATCAGGTATGATTATCATACTCATACAGTTTTTTCACATGGAAAAGGAACAATTGAAGAAAATGTAAAGGCTGCAATTGAAAATGGGCTGGCGGGTATTGCTATTACGGACCATGGACCCGGACATTTAACATATGGAATAAAAAGGGAAAACATACCTGTTATGCGGGCTGAGATTGAAAGGCTGAAACTTATATACCCAGAGATACAATTATTACTGGGAATTGAGGCAAACATCATTGATAAAGACAATAACCTTGATATTACCAAAGATGAAGCAAAATTATTTGACTGTGTTTTGGCGGGTTATCATTTTGGTGTGATGAACGCCTATTCATTAGGTAATTTTGGGATCAATATGGTGAGAAAAATTGTTAAAAAACCTTCCGCGTCAGATGGAGCGAGGGCGGCAGATGGCGCAGGCGGGGCAATGCTGAATAAAAATACGAAGATGGTTATTAAAGCTATTATGGAAAATGATATCAAAATATTAACCCATCCAGGAGATAAGGCGGATTTTGATATTTTGAAAATAGGAGAAGCCTGCGCAAGCCGAGGAACTTTGATGGAAATAAGTTCATGGCATGAGCATTTAAATATTGAAGAGCTTAAAATACTTGCAAAAACCAAGGTAAAATTTGTTGTAAGCAGTGATGCACACAAACCGGGTAGAATCGGAGACTGCAGTGACGCGATTAAAAGAGCACTTGATGCGGGGATAGACATGTCATGTATTGTAAATATTGAAGAATATTAATGATTGGAGAGAACATGGAAGTTGTAATTATTACCGGGCTTTCAGGCGCGGGAAAATCTCAAGGTGTTATATGCCTTGAAGATTTAGGCTATTACTGTATAGATAATATGCCGCCTGCATTAATTAAAAGTTTTTTGAAACTGGCAACAAACGAAAGCAGCCCTGTTGAAAAGGTGGCCTTTATTGTTGATATCAGAGGCGGTGATTTTTTTGCGGATTTAAAGAAGTGTCTTGAGGAAATAAAACTGGAGGGCATAGATTTAAAGGTTATCTTTCTTGAAGCAACAGATGAAGTGCTGATGAGAAGGTTTAAGGAAACCCGACGTATGCATCCTCTTTCCAGAGCAGGATCGGTACGAGATGGTTTGAAAAAAGAAAGAAATCTATTAGAAGAAATTAGAGATATCGCGGATTATGTAATAGACACATCAAATATGAAGCCTCTAAAACTACGGGAAGAAATAAAAAAGATATTCTCTGAAGAGGGAGATATTTCTACTTTCACCATAAACTTATTATCTTTTGGTTATAAAAATGGCATACCCCTGGAAGCAGATATGGTATTTGATATGAGATTCATCCCCAATCCTTTTTATGTTGCAAGCCTGAAAGGCTTTACTGGCAACAACAAGAAAATCAGAGATTATGTGATGAAGCAGCCGGAAAGCAAACTGTTTTTTGAGGTTATTCGGAAATTAATAAACGGAATAATACCCGCATACATTAAAGAAGGAAAATATTCTTTGAATATTGCTTTTGGATGTACCGGAGGACAACACAGGTCTGTAACTATGGCAAATGAATTTGCCCAAATCTTCAAAAGGGATGGAAGAAGAATTACACTTGAGCATAGAGACTTATAATGGTATAATAT
>JAENWH010000364.1 GCA_016650135.1 Peptostreptococcaceae bacterium | reverse complement strand
ATTAGGAGGAAACTATCAGGTTTGGCATTCAAAAGTTGCCATTGGTTCAGGGGGTTTTTTCGGGAAAGGCCTATTTATGGGTACACAGAAAGAATTGAAATTCCTTCCTGTGCAAAAATCAGATTTTATTTTCTCCGTAATAATAGAAGAACTGGGAATGCTGGGAGGTATCATACTGATTAGCCTTTATACCCTGTTTCTTTTTAGAATAATAAAAATAGCCAGATCAGCGAGAGAATTATACGGTTCCCTCATCGTCATTGGCTTTATTGGCATGTTTGGTTTTCAAATATTTGAAAATATTGCAATGACTATGGGGCTAATGCCCGTGACAGGCATTACCTTGCCTTTTATAAGCTACGGTGGTTCCTCTGTCGTTGCGAATATGATTGCCCTTGGTTTCATTCTCAATATTGGCATGCGCAGCAAACATATTAATTTCTAAATCAAACAATTCTGTCTATAATGTTGTTAAAATTCTTTTCAATGTAAGTTCCCTTCTTAGAAACAATAGGAAGACCATTATTCGTTGCAATATGAATATTATTATCATATTGAATTGTTCCTGCTATCTTTGGGCGTAATATTTGGGAAATTTGATCAAGATTAGGGATCAACCCGCCTGCCATCATATCCATATTAATCTTGTTTACAACATAACTTCTGTCCTGTACCCCCATTTCAATCAACGTTCTATCCAGCATATCTGCATCCCTGATCGCTGCATACTCGGGTACCGTTATAATAATCCCTTTACTTGCTACAGATGCAGCCAAGGCCAGACCTTTTCCGATTCCAGGCGGACAGTCAATGATGACGTAATCAAATTTTGTGCAAAGTTTTTCGCACAAATCTTTCATGTTTTCTTTGTTGATTTCTCCTTTATCCCGGTTTTGCGAAGCAGACATTAAATATAAACAGTTAAAATGTCTATCTTTGATGATTGCCTGTTTGATTTTGCATACACCTGTCACCACATCAACAATATCGTAAATGACCTTATTTTCCAAACCTAATGAAATATCAAGGTTTCTAAGCCCCATATCCATATCAATCAGTAAAACTCTATTTCCTCTTTCCGCAAAAATTGCTCCCGCATTTGAGGCAAAAAATGTTTTTCCGGTACCACCTTTTCCAGAGGCTACTAATATTACTTTATCCATCATTTAACCTTTCTATTGAATCTTTGTTTCCAGTGAATACTCATCATATACTTTATTTACCTGTAAATATTTTCCAATAATTTCTTTAACCATTGGACCCACATAGGTTGAAGTCCCACCTTGCACAACTAATGCTGCCACTGCAATCTTAGGATCATCTGCAGGAGCAAGAGCAACTACCCAGGCAAAGCTGTCATATTCGCTCTTGTAAGCATTTAACTCGTCATTTCCGACCTTTCCCTTGCTTAGGTTAATAACAGCTTGTCTGACTGCCGTATCTCTTGTAACAAAGGTGTCCGGGTACTCCTTCAGCAGTCTTCCTATTTCTGTTTCAATATCATTCCATGCCAACCCAGGGCTGATTCGGCTGATGTATTTTTTGATATATTCAACTTCATCAGGTGGGTTCACCCACCCACCTCTCTCGGCGGTTCCAGTTTTCGCTGCGACAGCGACCGGGAAATTGGCAAATGGACCTCTCATACTGCCGGAAGACCCCGATACAACCTGTTTCATACCCTTTATTATATCATCAAGATATTTTTTGTCACTGATTTGTATATCTACACCTGGTTCTTTTGTAACTTCCCCAATTCCCTCAATAGCCTTTATAACACTGACTTTATTCCTAACGCCGTCATTTCCGATTGTTGCAACATAATTTGCTATTTGCAAAGGCGTATAGGCATTTTCTCCCTGCCCTATAGCAATATTAAGTTCATCACCAAGCGTCCACTGTGCTTTATTATAATAAGTATATTTGCATAAATCTGTTACCGTTTCGATCATTCCGTCATTTATTCCAAGTTTTGCCATTCTCTTTAAGAGGATCGCTCTTGTTGGATTTTCTTCTGTCCAACTGACAATTTCCATAATATTACTATTGAGTAGATTTTTATCTGCAATAATTTCCTCCTTAAAATATATTTCTGCACGTCCAATCAGAACGTTTTTAAGAAGTGATTTCATACTGGCCATTTTTCTTGCCGCACTTGGTGCTTGCGTTATTGTTTCATTAATTTCAATGCCAGTTGGCAAGCCTAATCCATATTGCATTGCATAGGAAGAAATAATATCGATAGTAATTGGTTTTTTATAACCTAAAGAAATGCCCTTATAAAAATCCCTTCCTGTTGCTATGTCATAAAAATAATAATTGCAAGATACTTCTAAAGCTTTTGCCAAATCAATATTTCCATGAGATCCACCGTTCGTATTCCATAATAAACAGGCATACGGTCTGGTGCCAACCTGAACAAATCCACCATCGTATAATTTTCTATTCGGATCCAGACCACTTTCAAGTGCCGCAGTTGCAGTTACCATTTTGAATACAGAACCTGGCTGAACTGCTGTTCTTGCCGCAACATTATATAAAGGAACCGGTGCCAAAGGATCTCTTGGATTATCGCTTTGAAGCGAATCCCAATTTTCTTTGCTGATTCCATCTGCAAAAAGGTTAGGGTCATAATCAGGGTAACTTGCCATCGCCAGGACATCTCCCGTTTCAACCTCAAGTGCCACT
>JAENWH010000065.1 GCA_016650135.1 Peptostreptococcaceae bacterium | reverse complement strand
TTTTGCAGTCGGTGTGGTGAGCCAACGAAGCCCTCTGAAAAGGAGAGGATGCTTTATTGCGAAAAATGCGGCATGACGGTGTACCCCACAATATCCCCCTGTGTCATTGTAGGGGTTTATGATGGAGACCGGTTGCTGATGACCAAATATGCCAATCGGGAGTATCGCAACTATGCCTTGATTGCCGGTTTCAGCGAGATCGGGGAAAGCTTGGAACAGACGGTGCGCCGGGAAGTGATGGAGGAAGTGGGGCTTCGGGTGAAAAACATCCTATATTACAAAAGCCAGCCCTGGCCTTTTACCGATACCCTCCTGGCAGGTTTTTTCGCTGAGCTTGATGGCGATGACACCATTAAGCTGGATGAGGAGGAATTGGCCATTGGAGTCTGGATGCCACGGGAGGACATCCCGGAGCCGGAGAATAACATATCTTTGACTGGTGAAATGATTGAAGTGTTTCGGACGAAAGGTTTATTTAATCTCAATCTTTGAACTTTATATTAATCAGGCTGAAGTGCAACTCACTAATTTTGAACAATTGATAGATGAAAAGAAAATAAATATGGATACTGCATTAGCTATCATGGCAGCCGAAACCGGATCAGGATCCCGGTTTGGCGGCGGAATAAAGCAGCTTGAAGCAACCGAGCCAAGTGGAGAAATCATCATGGAAAATTCCATTCATGATGCACTGGAAGCGGGCTTTAATAAAATAGTATTTATTATAAGAAAAGATCTGGAGAAAGAACAAAACCTTGGGGTACCGGCCAAGCAGTTATTTCCTGCAAAGGCATTATTAAAGAACCTTTTGCCGTCATTAACGCGGATGACTATTACGGAAAAGAAGCCTTTGTCAAAGTACACGATTACCTGGTGAAAATCAATGAACCAAGCCCATCTAAGGGAGAATACTGCATGGCAGGTTTCCTTCTCCGAAATACGCTCAGCGATAACGGCGGAGTGACAAGGGGTGTATGCCAGATTGATAAAGACTTTTATCTGACGAAAGTGACTGAAACCCATAATATTGTCAAGACCCATGGGGATATTGGCTTCCCTGATGGGGCTGCTGTTCTTGGAGATGATGGAAAAATGAAGATTTTAGATGCTGACTATTATGTTTCCATGAACATGTGGGGACTGACTCCTGATTTCATGGATATTCTTGAAGGAGGATTTGTTGAGTTTTTATCATCCCTTGAACCGGGAGACATGAAATCCGAGTATCTGCTACCGACTATCATGGACGGGCTAATAAAGAGCGGCACAGCCAAGGTGAAGCTGCTTGAGACGAATGACATGTGGTTAGGATTAACGTATAAGGAAGATAAGCAGATTGTACTGGATGCAATCAAGGGGTTGGTTGTTAAGGGTGTTTATAAAGAGAAGTTGTTTGGGTAGAATGGGATTTAATGTTTGATAAACTTTAGTGGACAAGCCCCATTAACATTATATTTAGACGTCATCTTTGTCCGTGATTGTGCCAATATTAGGGCTTTGTTTATGATATATTGAAGTAATGTATGGTGTTAGGATTTTAAATCTTAATAGTTTTCACAAAATTTGTTGTGGGGAAAAGTAATGGAGGTGCTAAGGTGGCAGGAAATATCCCGGATAAGTGTAATGATGTTTTCAATGAACAAAATGAAAACTTTTTATTCATGGACAAAAATATTGATCCGCAATTTAACTCTAAAAAATCTGTGAAAGAAAATCCACCAATCGATTCATTCATGTGTGATTTTTGTGATGATGCAATAAATGTTTTGAAGAAGTACGATTCTCAAATTAACACTAAGATGTTAAGTGGGCCTAATAAGAACTTTTATAAGTATGATGCAAAGGGCATTGGAGCCTGGTCTATTACTGAGCCAATACTAAAATATTTGATTTACACAAATCTAGTTGATAAGTATAAGATGCTACCTGAAAGAGATTTTTACGGGGACAAAAGATTACTGGATTTGGCAATTTTTTATAAAGATATTACTGAAGAAGAAATTAACGATGATAATGTTGGCTGGACGCCTGATGTTGCCATCGAAATGAAATGGGCTGGAACTAGGAAAGATGGAAATCTATATATTGGCTGGCTAAACCAGATAAAAAAAGATATTGTGAAAATGAATGACTTGCGAGATATAGAGAACAAATATTTGATGCTCTTCAATATGAATTATGATTTGTCAAAAATAGTAAATCCTCTAATGCATATAGGTACACTTTATGATTCTATGGATAAGAGGAAATTCAAGGGAAAAACCATTAAATTAGTATATTCAAATTGCTTCCAAACAATGGATGTAAAGGAAGAAGTAAATGGCCGTTTTTACATACATCTATATAAAATTGAAAAAAGAGATAACAGAGTGGACTGAACTCCCAAACTTTTGTTTGAATGTGTTTGACTTATTACAAATGACGTAAAATAACTATACTAATATTAGAACTATCTTTTCTGTTATATTGAAGAGGAATTAGTATTGGGTGAAGGAGAACTTGAAAATGAGAGATACCTGCATGCGAACTAAAATAAAATTCATGGGTACCAATTCAGATGAGTTGAATTCAAAACAAAATGAATGGCTTGAATTTTTGCCTGAAATTAATAAGGAAAAATGTGTGAACTGTGAGCAAGGGCAGGCTGATTATTGCGGATCTAATATCTCGGGATATATAGAGTTACAATTGGAATATCAAAGTGAAACAATTGTTGAGGTTGAAGAGGAAAATGTCTTCTTTTTTATGGAAAAACGTGACTGCGAAGAGTTTGCGAGGATGTTGTTTAATTTTTTTAATAATGATGCTTCAACGATTGAACTTGATTATGCAGATTTGGCTCAGTATTTTTCTTCCTCAAACCAGCATCAGAATCAAATTCGAACTTTGCGCAAAAAAGAACTTTCTGGCATTAATATAGGTTCAATTGTGTGCTTTTCTATTATGTCGAATGCGGACAATGCATTGGAAAATATTTATAAGATTGCAGAAGAGGTTGAATGTTTGATTGGGGATGAGGTGATTTTTTTAATTGCTGATTTGACTGTCCCTAAAATTGGCATCAGCGAGACTTTGTTTTTTCATATTTAAAAAAAGAGGGGTGAATAATGGATAATGAAAGGCTATTGTCTGAAATTAAAGACATTTCAATAAAATACGATTCCATCTATCGAAAGACAGGGGGCTATTTTAATATTTTTGAAATAGCAAGTATTTCCACAAAAGAACTTATGATATGCCGTGTCATTTCTGAACTTTTATCTCCAAAAGGCAGTCATTATCAAGGTGTTTTATATCTTTCGTTGTTTCTGTCGATTGTTTTGAAAATTGATATAACCGAGGAAGAACTTAAATCTGCAAGAGTTTCCCTAGAGTATGTTATTGACGAAAAAAGAAGAATTGATATTGTTATCCAAACAAAATATAGATTGATTCCTATTGAAGTTAAGATTTACGCTAAAGATCAGAAAAACCAATGTTTTGATTATTATCAAAAGGCGGAAAAATCAAAATTGTATTACCTTACTCCATATGGAGATAACCCATCTGAATATAGTACAAAGGGAACGGTTTCAAGTACCGAGGGGTATGAAGGAATTGAATGCATTTCTTTTGCCAATGATATTATAGAGTGGTTGGACGCATGCCTTAGACAAAAGGAAACAATTAAACTTGCCCCAATTCGCGAAATTATTTTGCAGTTATCCACGGTTATTCGTGGATTTACCAACCAGATGGAGGATGAGAAAGAAATGGAAGTAGTGGAAAAAATAATAGAGTCCAAAAAAATGTTTGAATGTGCATTGGATATTGAAAAGTCATTACCAGTAGCGAAGTCCCGAATTATGAAGAATTTTTTTGATTCACTAAAAGAAGAATTTAAAATTTCAGACTTAATGGTCGTTGATTATAATGAAAATGATATTAAAAACTATTATGGTACGAAAAAGAGCAATAATCCATGTATTAGTATAGTCATTAAAAACTATTCCGAGGACCTTAAAGCCACGTTTAGCATACAGGTTGATTATAAATTATTTTTTTCTTTTGAATTCAAAAATGGTAAAAATGAAATTCTGGAAACAGGCTGGGTGCAAGAAAAGTATAAAAAAGAGTATGAGTTGTTTATAAATACGGTAGATGCTCTAGATAAAGAAAATCTAGGAGAGGATATTATGGTTCGTGAGCTTATACCTTCGAAATATACTTTCTGGGGATACATTAAGGATGATGAAAATGATAAAGTCTATGATTTCAGATCTTTTTCGTTACCTTGCGTAAACTTGATTGATAGAAATGATGAAGAAGTGAAAAGGATATGTAAGGATTATAGCAAAAAAATTAGGGAAATTATGAATACACTAAACTTGAATAATCAGCAAAAGTAAAAGCTGAAAAAATTTGATGTTGAAAGTCAAAATAACGTTAATGGTATGGACAGGAATCTACTATGAATGAGCAAATTTTAAAGGATAAAAGGGGAATTAGATATGGCAAAATCTCGGCTGAATCCAATGGTAATTCGATTATTTATGATAAACTGAACAACAGACTTGGAACAATAAAAGTTGATTCATCTTCTCATTATATTGCATATGACAAAATGAATCGCAAACTAGCAACATATGATATAAGATTAGATGTAACAAAGGATACCATGGGAAGAAAAATTGGGAAAGGTAATATGCTTCTGAACTTCTTTTTCCCGCAGTAAAGAATCTCGGAGCTCTCTCAGACACTAAATGCAACAAATGCAACGGATATCACAGGGAATGGGAATGCAATATTTGAGTTAAATCAGAAAAATAAAAGAGCAGGATAGAAGGGTATTTAAAATGAACACAACATTAGTAATAATGGCGGCAGGAATCGGATCCCGGTTCGGTGGGGGAATAAAACAGCTTGAGGCAGTAGGCCCAAGTGGAGAAATCATAATGGATTATTCTATTTATGATGCACTGGAAGCAGGCTTCAACAAAATAGTATTTATTATAAGAAAAGATTTGGAAAAGGACTTCAAAGAAATCATTGGGAATAGAATAGAGAAAATTTGTAATGTGGCATATGCATATCAGGAAATTGATGCTCTGCCGGCAGGGCTTAGAAAGCCTGAAGATAGAACAAAACCTTGGGGTACAGGCCAAGCTGTTCTAGCCTGCAAAGACATTATTAAAGAACCCTTTTCAGTCATCAATGCAGACGATTACTATGGAAAAGAAGCCTTTGTCAAAGTACACGACTACCTGGTAAAAATTAATGAACCAAGCCCATCTAAAGGGGAATACTGCATGGCAGGTTTCCTTCTCCGAAATACGCTCAGCGATAACGGCGGAGTGACAAGAGGTGTATGCCAGATAGATAAAGACTTTTATCTGACTAAGGTGACTGAAACTCATAATATTGTCAAGACCCATGGGGATATTGGTTTCCCGGACGGTGCAGCTGTTATTAAAGACAACGGGAAAATAAAGGTTTTGGATTCTGAATATTACGTTTCCATGAACATGTGGGGACTGACTCCTGATTTCATCGATATTCTTGAAGGAGGATTTGTTGAGTTTTTATCATCCCTCGAACCGGGAGATATAAAATCAGAGTATCTGCTGCCGACTATCATTGATGGGCTAATCAAGAATGGTATTGGGTCAGTGAAGCTGCTTGATACAAATGACACGTGGTTTGGGGTTACATATAAAGAGGACAAGCAAGTTGCGCTGGATGCAATCAGGAAACTGGTTGCTAAGGGCGTTTATAAAGAGAGGTTGTTTGGGTAGAAACGGATTTAATAATGCCCAGGAGGGATATAGCAATATGAACATTTTAGTAACAGGCGGAGCCGGTTTCATTGGTTCACACACCTGCGTGGAACTTCTTAAAAATGACCATTCAGTTATTATTGCTGATAATTTGATTAATAGCAAGGTAGAGGTAGTTGATAAAATCAAGAAAATTGCAGGGAAGGATGTTCTGTTTTATCAAATAGATGTGACGGAGCAAATCGCAGTTGAAGAGATATTTGAAAACCATAAGATAGATGGCGTGATTCACTTTGCTGGTCTTAAGGCTGTAGGCGAATCCGTGGTAAAGCCATTAATGTACTATTACAATAATCTGGTAAGTACAATGGTTCTTTCGAATGTATGTATCCAGCACAACGTGAATAAGTTTGTGTTCAGCTCATCTGCAACTGTCTACGGTGAGAATGAGGTTCCTTTTGTTGAGACAATGAGTTTACTTCCTACAACTAATCCTTATGGGGAGACTAAAGTTATAAGTGAACGTATACTGACGGATACAGCTCATGCTAATCCTGGTTTTGGTGTTTCTTTATTGAGGTATTTTAACCCAATAGGTGCGCATGAAAGCGGCCTTCTAGGTGAAGATCCTAATGGAATTCCAAATAACCTTATGCCATTTATAACCAAAGTGGCAAGGGGTGAGCAGGAGCAGGTAAGAGTATTTGGCAACGACTATGATACAATAGATGGCACAGGTGTCAGAGATTATATCCATGTAGTGGATCTTGCAGAAGGCCATGTTGCTGCGATTGAAAAACTGGAGCCAGGTGTTCATATCTACAATCTGGGAACCGGCCATGGAACTTCTGTATTACAGTTAATAAATGCCTTTCAGGAGGTTAATGAAATAAATGTACCATATCATATTGTTGAACGTAGACCGGGTGATATAGCAACCTGCTATGCTGATGCAAGTAAAGCTGACAGAGAGCTTGGCTGGAAAGCGGAATTGACTATAAAAGATATGTGCCTGGATGCTTGGAGATTTGAAAAGGGATTGCTGTAATACTAAAAGGTGATTCAATCAAAAGGAGAACCACATTGAAAAACAACATAGTAGCAAAGTTAATAAAAGGCTTCATCATCGGCAGCTCCATGTTGGTTCCAGGCGTCAGCGGCGGCACCATGGCTATCATATTAGGTATTTACGATGAATTGATTCATGCTGTTAGCACCTTCAAGGAAAACATGAAGGCTAACGGTATTCTTTTGGTTCAATACGGACTTGCAGGTGTTTTGGGTGTTATTCTTTTATCCGGACCAATGCTTGCTGCTGTTACATTGTGGAACAAACCTATGATGTTTCTGTTTTTAGGAGCTATTATTGGGAGCATTCCGCCGCTGTATAAAAAGGCGACGGTTTTTAAGATGAAACCGATTAATATCGGATCCATGTTTGTGGGCTTTCTCATTGCTTATCTGATCACCCTGTTTCCTGAGGGAATGCTTGATTTTAACGGAGACTCTATGCTGATTAGTATGGCAATCCTTTTTATCGCAGGAATCTTTATTGCGATAGCATTTGTATTACCGGGAATAAGCGCATCCTATGTATTACTGATGCTGGGCATATATAATTTGACTTTAATGGCCATCAAATCGATGGATTTATTATTCCTGATGCCGCTGACAATTGGCGTTCTTGCCGGCACTTTTTTGACGGCTGGGATTCTTGAGCGGGAGATGAACATCCATCCGCAGTTTACCTATATGCTCATCATAGGGTTTATGCTGGGGTCACTGATTGAAGTGTTCCCTGGGCTTCCTGGAGGGATGGCTATAATGCCTTGTATAGTAACGTTTGCTTCGGGTTTCGGAGTCATTTATTCGGTTGGGAGAGATAATGGTAAAAGGTTAGCAATTGGGGGAAGTGAAGCATGTCTGACAAAAGATTAAGGATAATAATGCCAATTCTCTGCATTCTATGGATCTGCCTGATCTTCTTTATGTCGTCAGACGCTAATTCCTATTATAAGACTTTGACTTTTTCGGAAACAGTCGTAAGCCAAATTAATGGGAATACGGATGAAAATACAGAGGTTGACATCATTAACCTTTCCATCAGGAAAAGCGGCCATTTCCTTGAATACCTGGTTCTAAGCGTATTGCTGTTGAAGACGAGTGAAGTGTACGGTATGAAATTGAAACAGTCTGCCGGGTATGTGCTTTTTATATGCCTTCTGATTGCGGGGTTAGATGAATTTTATCAGAGTTTTGTCCCAGGAAGGAATCCAGCTGTGCTTGACAGTTTGATTGACTTTGCTGGAGCATGCATGGGGATGATAATATATGTGGGGGTAAATACCAAAAAAATAAATAATATATTTTTCAAAAGTGATTGAAACTACTTTAAAATAACTTAGGATAGAGATAAGAATATATTCTCAACGTGTGCCGGTTTGATTTTAACAAGCCTCTATTTTAACCTTAAAATCTAAAAGTAGCAATAAGTAAAGATAAATAATATTTAAAAATACATAGTGCAATAGTTAATATATGTTATCTAAATAAAAGGAACCGCATCCATAGCG
>JAENWH010000251.1 GCA_016650135.1 Peptostreptococcaceae bacterium | reverse complement strand
CAGAGTTGAAAACAACCTGAAAGAAAATCAGGGAATTTTAACGCAAAATAAGTATACCGAATACTCACGTCTTATTATTGCTCTTACTGCAATCGGGAAGGATGTTGCAAATGTCGGCGGCTACAATCTGCTTGAAAAACTGGCGGATTTTGACAATATTAAGAAACAGGGGATTAATGGTCCTGTTTACGCCCTTATTGCTCTTGACTGTCATGATTATGAAATCCCAAAGGTGGCAGGCATTACAAATGAAACCACAAGGCAAGGTCTTATTGACTATATTTTGGCCCAGGAAGTAACAAACGCAGAGGGTGTCAAAGGCGGATTCAATTTGGGTGGAGGAACAGTTCCCGATGCGGACATTACAGGAATGGCACTGCAGTCACTTGCTACTTATCAGGAAACCCCGGCGGTTGCGACTGTAATAGATAGAGGAATTCAGGCTTTGAGTACATTGGAAAATGAGGATGGAACCTATTCAAGCTGGGGAGAGGAAACGTCGGAGAGCATCGTTCAGGTAATCGTTGCGAAGGCAGCACTAGGCATAGACGCAAGCAAAAATATTACGGGACTGTTAAAGTATTATGAAAAAGGAAACGGCTTTGAGCATGTTTTAGGGCAGGGACAGAACCTGCTGGCAACAGAGCAAAGTTTATATGCAATGGCGGCTTACAAATTGGGAGTTACTGAAAATAGATTTATATATAATTTAAACCAGGTAAATATAAGCAAAAATGACTCAAACCAGATTCATATCATCCTGAACGGAATTCAGCTGGAATTTGACCAGGCGCCAATTATAGTAGAAAGCAGGACGTTGGTTCCGATGAGAGCTGTTTTTGAAGCATTGGGAGCGGCAGTCTTCTGGAATGATACATTGAAGGAAGCAACGGGAACCCTTGGAGATCAAACTGTCCTAATTAGGATTGGGAGCAAAACGGCTGCAGTAAATGGTGTGGCAACAACCTTAGATGTACCCGCTCAGATTGTCAGCAGCAGGACACTTGTTCCAATTCGATTTATAGCTGAAAGTCTGAACGCAGTGGTCGACTGGAATCCCGTTACGAGAACTGTTTATATAGAAAAGAAGGATTAGTGATGAAAAGAAAAATCATATATATAATATTGGTAATCCTGTTTGCAATAGCAGTTACCTTGCTTGCAAACGGGTGCGCTTCTCAGGCGAAGGAAAAAGAATCTGCTGTGGATGTAGCGCAACAGAAGGTTGAGCAGGAAGCTGAACAAAATCAAAATGGAGAAGTCTCAGGGAATGCAGTTGATTCGACCACTGCAGGGGGCACTTCCCAAACAGGGGCTGATGAAGGAACTGCTGGGGGGACTGCTGAGGGAACAGAACCAACTGTGAAGGAATCCGTCGAAACAGGAACCAGCCAGCCGGCAACACAGAAAAAATATGTGACTATTACCGTTAACTGCCTTACCATCTATGATAATCTCGACGCTTTTGATAAAGCAAAACAAGAAATATTACCGGGGAATGGTTTGATTGTCCCTCCAACGAAGGTGGAGATAAAAGAAGGTGAGACTGTTTTTGACGTGCTTCTAAAGGTTACAAAAGATAAAAGAATTCATATGGAATATGTTTCAACTCCTTTATATAAAAGCAATTACATTGAAGGAATCGGTAACATTTATGAAATTGATACCGGGCCTTTGTCAGGGTGGATGTATAAAGTAAACAACTGGTTTCCAAATTATGGCTGCGGCAGATATGTATTGAAAGACGGAGACAACATTGAGTGGGTTTATACCTGCGATCTTGGAAGAGATATTGGTGGAGACTGGAATGAACAAAACAAGTAAAGACAATTTTGGTACTTATCATCCAATGATTAATTTCACATACTTTTGCATGGTGATTTCATTCAGTATGATTTTCCTGCATCCAGTACTGATGCTGATCTCTTTTACAGCTGCCTTTACCTACTCAGTTTATCTGAATGGTAAGGGAGCGGTTAAATTTAACCTGGCATTCGTACTTCCAATGATGCTTGTGGCAGCTATGGTCAATCCCTTATTCAACCATAGCGGAATGACCATTCTGTATTACTTCAGAGATAACCCTATTACATTGGAGTCTATTGTTTATGGACTAGCCACAGGGTTTATGTTCGGCAGTGTCATAATTTGGTTTTCCTGCTATAATGCAGTGATTACTTCTGATAAATTTATCTATATTTTCGGTAAGATAATACCAGCCATGTCCCTTGTCTTTGCAATGGTATTGCGGTTTATTCCAAAATTCAAGGCTCAGATCAGAATCGTCTCAAATGGTCAGAAATGCATTGGGAGAGATATTACAAACGGAACATTGCTTCAGAGACTCAGTCACGGCATTAAAATTGTTTCCATCATGATTACTTGGGCACTGGAAAATGGTATAGATACAGCGGATTCGATGAGAGCGAGAGGATATGGTCTTCCTGGAAGAACCAGCTTCTCTATTTTTCGATTTGATTCAAGGGATAAAATCATGGGAGTTGCAGGAGTAATACTTTTGGGAGTTGTGGTTTTCGCAGCAGCAAAAGGGGAGAACGCTATCCAGTTTTTCCCTTACATAAAAATGAGTGAGACTTCATCATCAGGAGTTTTAGGATATATGGCTTATTCAATGTTGTGTTTTGGGCCAATGCTTATTGACTTGGTGGACCAATTGAAATGGAGAAAAAATGGAAACTGTTGAAACAAATGCAATAAAAATTGAAAACTTTTCTTTCACATATCCGCTTAGGGAGAAGGCTTGTTTAGTGAATTTAAGCCTTACCGTTCAATATGGGGAATTTGTTGTAATCTGTGGAAAATCCGGAAGCGGAAAAAGTACGCTTTTAAGGCAGTTGAAACCTTCCCTGTCCCCACATGGAGAAAAAGGAGGAGAAATCCTTTTTTACGGTAGACCGATTTCAGAAGTTGATTTTCGGGAAGAGTCTGAAAGAATAGGGTATGTGCTCCAGAATCCGGATAATCAGTTGGTTACAGATAAGGTTTGGCATGAACTTGCATTTGGCCTCGAAAGCTTAGGATATGACAGCAAGACAATTCGACTGAGAGTTGCAGAAATGGCAAGCTTTTTTGGTATTCAAACATGGTATATGAAGGATGTTACCGAACTTTCCGGCGGGCAAAAGCAACTTCTAAACCTGGCAGCAGTAATGGTTATGCAGCCTGATGTGTTAATTCTGGATGAACCGACTTCTCAGTTGGATCCAATTGCAGCCAGTGACTTTTTAGAAACAGTTAAAAAGATAAACAGAGAAATTGGTACAACTGTCATCATATCGGAGCACAGACTTGAAGAGGTTCTACCTATGGCCGACAGAGCGATTGTTTTAGATTATGGACAGATTATAGCTGAGGACATTCCTGAAAACGTGGGGGCAATTCTTGCCAGATTAAAGCATCCCATGTTTTTTTCAATGCCAACACCCATGAAGGTGTACTCGGAGCTTTACCTTCAAGAGATTGGAAAAGAGTTGCCGTGTCCCGTAACCGTTCGGGAGGGGCGTCAGTATTTGACCAGTCTGATGAAACCAGTTAAAAACAAGCCCATTATAGGCATCCGACATTGGGCTTCAAATTCTGATGAGGAGAGTGGTTTAGAAACAAATGCTATGGGGTTTGCTGTCAAGCTCTCTGAAACCTGGTTTAAGTACAATAAGAATGATGAAGATGTTATCAAAGATCTTTCTTTTGAAGTGAAAAAAGGGGAGACATTCTGTATTGTCGGCGGAAATGGAACAGGAAAAACAACCGCCTTGAATTTGATTGCAGGAATTAAAAAACCTTACAGGGGAAAAATAATCGTTAACGGGAGCAGCTGTGTATT
>JAENWH010000306.1 GCA_016650135.1 Peptostreptococcaceae bacterium | reverse complement strand
TGAACCAATAACGGCAACGGCAATTTGGAACTGTGCATGACTGTGCCACTGCGCAGACCCGTTTCATGACGGCACGAAGAACATATCCACTTCTTCTTGTCTTTAACCCACCAATGGTGCTTATTTCCACATTTGGAACATACAATCCCGTTCTTTTCCCTTATAGAGCGTAACTCCCTCTCGCAAGATGCTTCATCTGGATACCTGTCAGAAAATTCTATCAGTTTCATGAGTTATATGTTTTGCCTAAAGGTACGTATAATACTGGTGGATTCAAAGATTTACTACTGGGTTTATTGCGGATATACATATTATATAATTAGAGTCTGTCCATATAGTCGATGATTTACCGATATTTTTCTTCCCAAAAGATTTTTTCGGGATTTTCGTTTTTGATTAATTGCAATAATATATGTCTTTCATCCTTTTTTGTCAGTTTTTGTAGGTTTACTTCAATTTCACCCCTCCAAATTTGATTTTTGGACACAATTTTTCCACAACCCTGTTTTTTAAAAGACTTTATGTTAGACTAAATACTAAACCAACATCACCACACGGGCAGTCATTACCCTGATATTATACGCTATGACACTCCATAAAACTTTGGACTCAAAATGTTCCCATCCTTTCCATGTGCAACGGCGAAGGTTGAACCCGCGTTTGATATTGGAGATCACAGCTTCCATACCACTACGCCACTTCTTTAACCTTGTCTCCATGTTTTTGCTGGTTGCAATGTTCCGCAGGCTTCCGACAATTTTGTTGAACACAATATTGACAATGCCCTTTTCTTTGGCGTGGCCCTGGTTTGCCAATGAGGCATATCCACCATCGGTTGCGCAATCACGGGGCACTTTGCCATAATTTTCAATGACCGCATCAATGACCGGAATAAATAATGTACTGTCAGATGGGTTGCCACGTAAAACCTGACAATGCAAAACCAAGTTGCTTTTTCCACTGCACAAATCAACTTTATGCCCAAATTGTATTTTCCTGCTACCTTTCACGATGATGTCGGTGTGCCGTTCATAGATGGAATATATTTTTGCTTCGTTTGCCACTTTTTGCCCCTTTATTTCCTTGAGGTAAACCATATCATGGACCAAAGCCATCAACTCTAAATGCTTTTCAAGATGAATGGCCAAGACCATTGCTTCAATGCTTGAGAAGGGCTTTTTTTTATCACGTTGGATACCTGGTTAATGGTTTTTATAAATAAATCTAATTGCCTGTAAAACAAATCCTTTCGCTTATCTCCCTTCGTGTTGTTGATTTTGAAATAAGTCTTTTTCCCCTCTCTGCTATAATCCAGGTAATTTAACCCGTCAACCTCTTCCTTTAAATGTTCCAACAACCGGTAGGCTTCTTTGATGCAATCCCATAAAAGGGAGTTATTGGTCGGATAGTGGATGTTGGTCTCTACCACAGTACTGTCTTTCAAGATCCTCGATGCCTGCAGTGATCGCTATTTTATTCAGTTCAACAAGGAGCTTTTGCAAATTGTCCGGGCTAATCTGTGAAATGTATTTTTGGTACAATTGAAAACTGTATGGTCGTAATTCGTCTATTTTCAGGAACAATGAACATATCCGCGAATCTATTTGATGATATTCCAGTTCCCTGTATTCAAGACCTTTAAGTTCTTTGTAAATAGCTGCACGCATGATCTGTTCAACACTGGTCGTGTCCTTCCTTCCAAAAATACTGCCATTTTGGCCCTTGGTGATATCTTCCTGTAAAAGGGCAACAAGATGAGGATGCTGTTCCAAAATAGTATCGATCAAGCCTAACTCAGGATCCCTTGACCAGTCGGGCTTCTCAAACTTGATTTTAAATTCTTCAAATAGTCTCATGGCGTTTTTTCTTAAATCTAGTAAAAAAACGTATACTCCAAAAGGCTATATATAATTAGTTATCAACATTTTGATGTTTATAGACAGACTCTAATTAAAGTTTCCCACGTCTGAAAGTGTTGATTTACAGAAGAATTAAAATGTAATAAGTAGTGGTAAAATAGAAGTTAAATTGCTATATTTGAGTTAGTTACAAACAAAAAGCAATTCATTCACAAATCCACTACTTATGGCATCAAAAATAGCACATTTAAGCGAATTAGAAAACGTTCTTTGCAATAATGAGAAAACCAATGAGGGGATCCTTTATTTCTTTTCAACATTTAAAATTACCCGGTTTTTGGCTGCATTCGGTTCCTTCAAAAGCAAAGGTTTTGACGTTTCGGTGCTTTTACTTTCGCTCTTAATCTTCAGGCTCCGCAGTGAAAGTATTTACAGGATGCAAATCAGTAGCAGAAACTTTTTTAAAAAGATTGACGACAATACCTTTTATCGCCTAATGAACAATCCATTGATGGATTGGCGTAAATTACTGATGGGCCTTGCCAAACAATTTGTGGCCCAAGCAAAGAACAAGGGTGATGCCACTTCGGGGGTAACTTTCTTTGTTTTAGATGATACTGATATTGAAAAAACCGGAAAAAAGTTTGAGCTCATTGGCAGGATCTTTAACCATGTCACCAAGCTTTATCCGCTGGGTTTTAAATTGCTCCTGCTGACCTTCTGGGATGGTAAGAGCCTTGTAGCAACGGACTGTTCGCTCCATTGGGAGAAAGGGAAGAAGAAAACTTACGGCATGTCAAAAAAGGAGCTAAAATTACAGTTCAGCAAAAAGCGGGACAGCAAATCGCCAGGTAACAAAAGGGTTAAAGATTTAGATATGAAAAAGGGCAACGTTGCTGTTTCTATGCTCAAACGGGCTGTTAAAAATGGGTTTATAGCAAGTTATGTACTGATGGACAGTTGGTTTGTGAACGATTACATGATCAAAAGTGTTCGTGCCATAAAAAACGGGGCAATGCATTTACTGGGAATGTGTAAGCTTGACAGACGACATTATCTGATTGACAAAAAAGAATTAAACGCCCATCAGTTGATCACCAGAAACGAACGTAAGAAAAGCAAGTATTCGAGCAAATACAAGTCTACTTACATCTCCCTGGTAGCCGATTACAAGGGCGTAAAAGTCAGGCTTTTCTTCATTCGATATAACAATGCTAAAAACTGGACATTACTGTTGACAACTGATTTGACCCTATCTGGACTTGCAAACATTTACCGGACAAAAAGTTAAGCTACATTCATAATTGATTCTTTCCTAATCCAATACTGTTTCCAGAATTCATCAATGGTCAGGTTATCCAATGCTGAGAACCTTCTTTTATGACTAACATTTCGGAGGTTCTAAGTGCTTGATAATCAGTTGTTATATA
>JAENWH010000249.1 GCA_016650135.1 Peptostreptococcaceae bacterium | reverse complement strand
TTCAAAAGATCAGTTCACTCAAAATCCAAATGATATTTTTACAGATCCCGAGATTTCAATAGTAATTGAGTTGCTAGGCGGGATTGAACCCGCAACCTCATTCATGCTTGAAGCAATGAAACACAAAAAACATGTAGTGACAGCCAATAAGGCGGCTGTAGCAGCAAATTATAATTTGCTTGTGAATACGGCAAAGGACAATGGTGTTGAGTTTCGTTTTGAAGCGAGTGTAGGCGGGGGTATTCCTGTAATAAATGCCTTAACCACTGTTTTAGGTGCAAATCAATTTGAAGAGATTCTTGGAATAGTGAATGGCACAACAAACTATATATTAACTCAAATGACGAATTTTGGCCTTAATTATGAGGATGTTCTTAAGACCGCTCAGGAAAAAGGTTTTGCTGAAGCCGATCCTACTGCAGACGTTGAAGGGATTGATGTGGCCAACAAGCTTTCCATACTGATGTCGTTAGTATTTAATGTAAGAGTTGCTCCAGAAGATATCCCAACTCTGGGTATAAGCAAAATCACAAAAGCAGAAATTAATGATGCAAGGGAAAAAGGCTGCAAAATAAAGCTTATTGCATCCGCAAAAATGATAAACGATAAACTTGAATACTCAGTCAAACCCACGCTGATTCCAAACGAGCATCCACTTGCCGGAGTGAATAACGAATTTAATGCAATATTTGTTAAGGGCAATGCGGTTGAGGAATTAATGTTTTATGGAAAAGGTGCTGGTCCCCTTCCTACAGGAAGCGCCATTATGGGAGATGTTTTGGAAATAGCAAAATCTATTAATAATTGTGAAACTTGCAGGAGGTAAATTATGACACTATTTGAACAATGGGAAAATTTAATTGACAATCAGACAGATGAAACATTCCCTGAATTTTGGGAAAAATACAGTTCAACCGAAAAATCTATTTATATCAAAATACTGGACAATACTTCAAAAAAAGTCAGCGGGACTTTAAAAGAGCTTGTTTCTGAATATCAGGCTGATCCAGTAATTTTTATGGGATTCCTTGATGGAATTAATGCAAGTCTTAATAATGTACTGGATTTTAAGTCTTTCGATGAAAACTCTGAAATATTTCTTGATATTGACTATGAAAAGCTTTATTACAACATGCTTGTTGCAGATGCCGATTATCTGTTCACATTACCTCAATGGGAAATCATCTTAAGTGAAGAAACAAGAGAATCAATTATCACTTCCTATAAAAGATCAAAAACTGTTGTTAAAGAAAAGTCGCCTGGCAGAAATGACCCATGCCCGTGCGACAGTGGCAAGAAATTTAAAAAGTGTTGTGGCGCAAACCCATTATAAGCATCCGACATTGGGTTTGTGAAAATATTAACCCTTGCAATTGATGGGTTTTATGAAATTGAGCCTGTGGATAAGTTTTTGCCCTTGATAGCATGAAATAGAATAAGCATGAAATAAAATGAGCAAAAAATAAAATGCTTATAAAATAGATTGAGCATACAATTGCTGTGGAAAACACATTTTTCGAATGTTCATTCTTTGTTTATTGAAAAGAGTTCTGTTCATCAGTTATCCACAGGTTGCCTGTGGATAACTGGAATTTCAAATGACTGATTGCAAGGGGTCTGCAAAAACCAAACCCAATGTCGGATGCTTATAATGGGTTTGACTGGCAATATTCACTTAATGGGCATTCTTTGCAATTTGGGTTCCTTGCAGAACAGCAGTTTCTCCCATGAAATATCAACCCATGATGAGTTTGAGTCCATCTTTCTCTGGGAATATTCTCTATTAATGACAACTCCGTACTTAATACATCTTTACCGTCTGCCATCCCAATTCTATTCGCCACTCTGAACACATGAGTATCTACTCCTATTCTTTGTTCACCAAATCCCACCGATAAAACAACATTTGCCGTTTTTCTTCCCACTCCAGGCAGTTTTATTAATTCTTCATAATCTTGAGGGACTTCTCCATTAAAATCTACAACTATTTTATTACTTATTTCTATGATATTTTTTGTTTTCGTCCTATACATGCCAATTCGTTTAATTATATCTTCCACTGCTTCAACATTAGCTTCGCTCAGCTGTTTAGCATTTGCATACTTTTCAAATAGATTTTTCGTAACAATATTAACACTTTTATCTGTCGTCTGGGCGGAAAGTGTAACGGCAATTAAAAGCTGAAAAACACTTTCATAATGAAGAGCGCATTCAGCCTCAGGATATGCAATGTCTAAAATATCAAGAATTTTGTTGATTTCTTCTTTATTAAATCCCGCTTTTTTGCTTTTACTTTCGCCCAATTTCCCACCTTTTTTCTCTGCTTTAAAACGATTTATCAGTATAAATATATGATTATAGTCAGAGCAGATTTAAATAATTGATCCATCTTATTTGTAGCAAATTGATTATACCACATTTTTTAAAACACAAACAAAAAAAAAGCGAAACTTAGTCGAAATTTATCTGACCTTTGGGTCAGTTTAATATTGACTTATCACATCGATTATTATATTATTACTTATTGACCAGCGGGTCGGATTGAACAGGAGGAGCATAAAGTGAAAGGGAAAATTAAAAATTCAAGCATTGGAGATCAGTCTCAATTAGGTTCGCAGGAACAAGTTGAGGCAGCATCAGTTGCGGTTGGGAATAAAATATCAAGTAAAAAAAGTAAAAGAAAAATTGTATTTATCATACTGGCATTAATTGCACTGTTAATCATAGGTTTTCGGGTTTTTCAGTTTTTCGCAGAAAACAACACACAAGAAGCATCAGTAATTAATGTAAAGGTTGGCAAAGTCGAAGTTGCTTCAATTGTGGCCACTTCTCCTGTCACCGGCAGAATTGAACCAATAGAAGAAGTCTCCATTATGCCTATGGCTTCCGGTGAAGTAACCTCAGTTCATGTGAAAATAGGGGATAAAGTTTCAAAAGGGACCGTGCTTTTTGAACTGGATAAAGGGCAAATTGCCGCAAGTTATAATCAAGCCTTTTCATCGTATAATTTTGCAAAAACCTCCTATGAAAGAATGTCAATTTTATATAAAGAGGGTGCTGTTTCATTGATGGATTTTGAGCAGTCTAAAGTCCAGTACGAATCTGCCCTTGCATCCTATACATTGGCAAGTGAAGCTTATGGAAATGCAAATGTTAAGTCACCTATCGACGGCTTTGTCACTTCGTTAAATGTTTCTGTAGGCTCAATGGCTTCACCAGGAGTCCCTGCCGCCTCCATCGCAAACGTGAGCAGCCTTGTCATCAATACAAATATTTCGGAATATTTGGTTGGCCAGATCAAAACCGGAGATGCTGTAGAAATATATATCAGTACCTTAGGAGAAAAAACCTTTGCAGGGACAGTTACAGCTCTTTCTCCAGCTCCTGCCAAAGGAACTTTAACCTATCCGGTTGAAATTTCAGTAAAAGATGATACAAACGTTGTAAAAGCAGGAATGTTCGCGGAAGTAAAAATTGTTTCTGCGGAACGGGATCAAGTTCTTTCAATTCTTTCAGATTCCGTAATCGTAAAAAACGGCAAATCATTGGTAGTGTTAATAAAAAACAACCTTCCTGTGTATAGAGAAATCATCACTGGTCTTGACAATGGAACCTCTGTGGAAGTATTGCAGGGACTTAAAGAAGGTGAAGTAATTGTTACAGAGGGCCAGCAGTATATTACAGAAGGTATTGAAATTAATATTACAGAATAAGGAGAAACCCTATGAATATTTCAAGTTTAGCCATAAAGCGTCCTGTGGCAACAATCATGCTTCTGCTTATGGTGGTGGTGGTTGGTTTTTCCGCTTTAATAGGAATACCTTTAGATCTTCTTCCTAAAATTGAATACCCCGTAGCGCT
>JAENWH010000304.1 GCA_016650135.1 Peptostreptococcaceae bacterium | reverse complement strand
CTGACAGGCGTAATTCCTCTTGATGATGCGGTTAAATATCTGAAAGAAGGAATCGAACACAGTTACGGAAAGAAAGGCCAGAAAATTGTTGCTATGAATAATGCAGCAGTTGATAAAGGAATAAATGAAACGGTGATTGTTGAAGTACCAGAGACATGGAAAACATTAAAAGATGAAAAAATGGAGAAAGAAGTTTTACCAAAGTTCATTGAGGAAATTTTAATCCCTATAAACAAACAAGAAGGTGATAGTTTACCTGTCAGTTTGTTTACCGGCAGAGAAGACGGCACTTTCCCTTCAGGAACCAGCGCATTTGAAAAACGTGGTGTAGCGACATATGTTCCGAACTGGATATCCGAGAACTGCATCCAATGTAATCAGTGCTCGTTTGTATGCCCGCATGCAGTTATCAGACCAATTCTTCTAACTGAAGAAGAGGCAAAAACAGCGCCTGAGAGTTTTGGGGCCATCAAGGCAGGAGGCAAAGAGTTTGAAGGGCTGCAGTATAAAATACAGGTTTCCCCGCTTGATTGTACGGGCTGTGGAAATTGCGCCGATATATGCCCTGCAAAGAATAAAGCATTAGAAATGAAACCTTTTGCTGAGGCAGTAGCCAGCGAAAAGGAAAATTGGGAATTTGCATCAAAAATTTCAAGGAAAAATAAAACTTTTAACAAAGAAACAATCAAAGGCAGCCAGTTCGCCAAAACGTATTTTGAATTTTCGGGGGCCTGCGCAGGCTGTGGCGAAACACCATACGTTAAACTGGTTACTCAACTTTTCGGAGATAGAATGATGATTGCAAATGCAACCGGTTGCTCTTCCATTTATGGCGGTTCGGCTCCTTCTATGCCATATTGCACGGATGAAGACGGAAGAGGCCCTGGCTGGGCAAATTCACTATTCGAAGATAATGCAGAGTATGGCTACGGGATGTTATTGGCAAACAAACAAATGAGAGGAAAAATTGAGCAATCAATGGATGAAATCATTGAAGGTTCAGCACCTGAAGACTTGAAAAAGGCTTGCGTAGAATGGCTCGCCAGCAAAAATAACAGTACTGAATCAAGAGCAAAGAGTGATGCTGTTATCGCAATTCTTGAGGGCTACCGCCCAACGGATGCCGTTATGAAAGAAGCATGTGAAAGTATCATAGCCAGAAAAGACTTTCTGGTTAAGAAATCCTTCTGGGCTTTTGGCGGAGACGGATGGGCATACGATATTGGATATGGCGGGCTTGATCATGTTTTAGCTTCAGGCGAAAACATTAATGTACTTGTACTAGATACAGAAGTGTATTCAAATACAGGAGGACAGGCTTCAAAAGCCACGCCGGTTGCAGCAATTGCAAAATTTGCAGCATCAGGTAAGAGGATTAAGAAGAAGGATCTTGGATTGATGGCAATGGCTTATGGCTATGTATATGTTGCTCAGGTTTCAATGGGGGCTGACAAGACTCAGCTTATGAAGGCTGTTATAGAGGCAGAAGCTTATGATGGACCATCCATTATTATAGCTTACTCACCATGCATTAACCATGGTTTGAAGAAGGGCATGGGCAAATCCCAGGAGAATATGAAAGAGGCTGTTTCGTCCGGGTACTGGAATCTTTACAGGTTTAACCCAGAAGCGAAGGCGGAGGGAAAAAATCCATTTACGATGGACTCAAAGGCTCCAACAACAAGTTTCAGAGAATTTATTCTAGGCCAGACAAGATATTCATCCTTAACAAAAGAATTTCCTGATGTAGCAGAGAAGTTATTTGCGTTAACGGAAGAAAATGCTAAGGAAAGGTATTCTTCACTGGTAAAACTGTCTAAATAAGAGAGCAAAAAATTAACAAACGGTTATATAAAGAGGTGTATGATGAAAGAACTTTTTAAAAATTGGAATTACGCAAAGCATGCTTGTACAGTAACTACAATTTATGTGGCAGCCAGCATTGTTGGTAATTTGTTAATGGGAACGCCAAAAAAAATGAAAAATGTTGAATGCTGCTCTGTTTCCAAATGTGTCAGACAGCTTTCAAAAAAAGAAAAGACTTTTAATGCTGTTGTTGCTGGTTGCTATGTATTTGATATGACAGCAACGTATGGGGTAATCAAACTTCTTCAAAGGAAGTGCTGCAGGTAGCCGAGGCAGTGAAATATTGTGGCAAAAAAAATGTTGAAAATGAAGGTTTAAAATGCAGCCCAATGGGCTGCATTTGCTTTTGAATAAATTAATGGCTTTGCCACGGAGAAAATTTGATTTCAGATAGTTTTAAATACAGTCGTTTTCTACGTTGCAATTAGGGGCTGTTGAACAATGAAAATCGCATACCTAATCGCACCAACAATAAGATGGAATATATTTACAAAAAGAGTAAATAATGGTATTATTGTTAAAACTGAATTTATTGAAATTGGAATGAAAGAGGGTGTTGCATTTGTATTTATCACGGGATTTGATTGTAGCGGAAAAAACTTATTATAAGGAGCTGGTAGAAAAGTTTGAAAAAGAATTACTTTTGCTGCCGATTGGTTGTATTTCTAAAAAACGCATTAAGGGAAAAGACTATTTTTATCATCAAACTTGTAAAACTATTCAAGGAAGGCCAAAAAAATCCAACAAAGAACTACCTGACGCGGTGAAGAAAAAACAAATAACAAGCAAATATTTAAAAAAAGACGACTTGGATATTATGACGGGAATAAAGAGGAAAAGGTTTATTGAAAAAAGTATGCCAAAATTAAGAAAAGATTTTAAGATCCTTGAGCAGCTGTCTGAAAAATATTACCCCTATGATCCTGCAGAGATAATAAACAGTTTATCAGAAATATATACAGATATACCAATAAGAGAATTCCTCAGAGAGGAAAGTGGGGCTAACGAGGAATGGCTTGGCTTAAGAGAAGTATCAAATGATTTCTATGCCGAAAATCTTCGACACACTACATCAAATGGAAGGGCTGTGAGATCAAAGTCAGAAGCAATAATTGCAGATTTATTAGATTCCCATAACATTTCATATAAGTATGAAGTGGAAATTTGTGTTGAAAATAAAAAATATTCTCCGGATTTTGCTGTGCTTAGAAAAAGTGATAATAAAATTATTTATTGGGAACATTTTGGTCTTATTGGTAATGAAGAATACGCAAGTGCAATGTTGGCGAAAATAAACGATTATTATTCTGATGGCATAATGCTTTGGGATAATTTGATTATGACCTCGGATAGTTCGGAGGGTAGTATCGATGCTATGAGAATTAACAATATGATTAAGGCAGTTTTACTTACATAGAGTGGCCTGACATGGCAAGCAAGAAAGGAATGAATTTTT
>JAENWH010000221.1 GCA_016650135.1 Peptostreptococcaceae bacterium | reverse complement strand
GTTGCACTGTTAACTATTTTTTTGGAAGTCTTGTCCTCCATTTTAAAACTTATGGAAGCAACTGCATAAGGCCAGTCAAGGTTCATGGCTTCCGAATAAGTTTCTGCTGCGTAATCTTCATCCATCAGTTTTAAAAGCATTGCTATGTCGTTTGGATTTTTAATTGTTACAGGGGTATCATAATTTGCCGGATTGGAAAATGTTATTGATGTAATCTTATTATAATTTAGATTCTGCAGGGAGTGCATGTTTTTAAACTCTTCTGATTCGTAGATGTTTTTTAGTTCTTTGCTGTCCCTTAAGAAATAGTAATCCACTGCATAAATGCGCTCAAGTGCGTAAATAGTTCCGATGGAATAATCAAAACCAATATTATATTGAATTTGTTTATCCTTATTACTTTCAAAATCAGTTCTTTTTTCCAGAATCGATTTATGAAGGGCAGTCAGAGCCTCTATATTAGAAGCACTTTTTAGCTGAGCATGCATCTTATATAAATTTTCTGGTGACATATCTCTGTAGATGGCGGTATTATATTTGCCATATGAGTTTTGTAAAAATGTGTTTTCCAAGGCTGCCGTTGAAATTTTATTTACATCAGGTACTCTTGATTCAAAACCGGTAATATCATACGCAAGACCAGCGAAGAAAATGACCGCAATCAGAGAGTAAATCGCAAAACTTTTCAGGCTTTTCAGATTAAATACTCTGGGAGTCTTCATTACGATCATTCTTCCTATGATAAAGAAGATGACAGCACCGGCCGCGTAGCCTGCGTAAGTGTAAAATTCGCTGTCCTGATTTAGAGACTTAAACCATAAACCTAACAGAGTCATTCCAAAAAAAGTGACAAGGTAGCATATGATTGGAACCATAAACTCAAAGGCCAGGCTGTCTGAGGCTTTTTCGAGTTTGCGTCTGTTGTATAAAAATGATGAAAGTACAAATAGAAACAGTGTATTCATTACATAATAAAGCTGATGCAATAGAGGAAAGTTCCCGCCGTCATTATTCAAATTGAAGGTTTCAAGAAAAGGAGTAATGCTTAAGCAGGTTGCGCTCCAGTCTCCTGAAATATTGAAGCCATATAGGTAAGAACCGAAATAAAACACAAATACTGCATAAAGCGCCGGTACTAAAAAGTTGAAACCTAAGGCTGTTGCGAAATGCATAATTGTATTTGCTGTTACTAAACCAGCAAATACTGAGATGGCATATACTACTAAAATAATAAGTATGGACTGCCACATCCAGCCGAGAATCGCACCACGGGTGAAAGTATCTGCTGCTCCGGCAAGGCTTGACGGATCCATTCCCAGGTTATTGAAAGCAGGTTTGGCGATTGCCAGCATAATAAGTCCGTTTAGCAATACAGGTGTTATTACCATGATTAAGCCTGAAAGCAAATTGCTATTATACAGTTTATATCTGCTGAAAGGCAAAGAATGCATCATTGTAGCGGAACTTGCCGACTGCAGATATCTGAATATCACTACTGCGGTAAGCACAGGCATTATTAAATGGGCCATCATGTAAAAGGGCTGTAAATTTGTAAGCGACATATTTATATAGTTTGCTACAGTGTCTATTTTCGAATAGGAAATAATAATAGGAAATATTCCTGATAAAAAATATATTAAAAAGGATATGGCAGGGATTGCCCAAAAGCGTCTGAGGTTTTCTCTGATTAAAGGCAGAGAAATGCTAAAGTATGATTTCTGTGAGTTCATTATTTTCTCCTCCTAATTCGTAAATGAATATTTCTTCTAATGAAAGTGGAAGAATGTCAAAAATTGCCGGTTTGCTTTCATTGATAATTTCTTCTACAACTTCTTTTCGATTTCTTACAATAAGCAGATCAACGGTGCCTCTTGTTTCTTTGTGTAATACGTTCAGGCCTGCATACGGATTCTCCGGATGTACTTTATAGGCTATCTGAATTTTATGCACGTCTGCCTTCAACTCATCAAGATCTCGTTCAAGCAGCATAGCGCCTTTTGATATAATCCCGATGGAATCACAAATTCCTTCAAGTTCCCTTAAGTTATGGGAAGATACCAACACAGTCATTTCTCTTTCCGCTACGTCTTCAACGATATATTTCCACACCAGTTTTCTTATGATAGGATCAAGTCCATCAATAGGTTCGTCTAAGATAAGATATTCTGGTTTCAAGGACATTGTTAAAATGAAGGCTGCCTGCTTCTGCATTCCTTTTGAAAATTTGGAAAGCTTTCTGACAGGGTCTAAAGAAAACTGTTTAATCATATAATCAAAGCGAAGCTGGTCCCATCCAGGATAGATGGCTTTATAGAACCTGGACATTTCCTTCAGGTTATAAGTAGAGAAAAAATAAAGATCATCAGGAATAAATCCCATTTTTTCTTTCATTTTGATATTTTCATAAACCGGCTCATCATCAATCAGGATTTGGCCATAGTCTGGTTTAAGAATGCCGGTTAAATGTTTGATAATGGTAGTTTTACCAGCGCCATTTACACCGACTAAACCATAAATTGAACCTTTTTTTACATTTAAATTCAAGTCAGTAAGGGCTTTGAATTCGTCAAAGGACTTGTCGACTCCTGTAATTCTAATCATTTCCATCCACCTCTTTCCAGCATTAAATCCTCAAGTGTTTTCTGTGCATCGGAAAAAGATACACCAAGATATAGAAGCTCCTTTATCTCAGATCGTATTTTCTCCTTTATGGTCAATACCATGGCTTCATCAATTTTATTTACACCCGGGTGTAAAGCGAAGGTGCCAAGCCCGGTAACCGTATAGATATAACCTTGAAATTCTAAGGATCTGTAAGCCTTTTGAATAGTATTGGGATTTACAGTAAGTTGTTTTGATAAGTCTCTGACGGAGGGCAGTTTATCCTCAGGGTTGATTATCCCTGTAATAATAAGTTCCTTTAGATTATCCACCACTTGCTCATAGATGGATTTTCTGCTTTTTAAATCTAGTTGAAACATTTATTCATCCCCTTTCCTTAGTGATAAAACGAGTGTACCATAAGGAATAGTACACAGTCAACGCCTTATTTACATTTATTTTTTAAATGGTATAATAGGAATAACAAAAAATGAAAGGATAAGAAATATGGAAGATAACAATAAGGGCACTATTGAGGAAAATAAAAAAGAAAAGATAGAAATAAGCGGGCCAAATCAAGAGGGAGTCAGAACCTATTCAGTGAATGAAAAACATAAAGCAACGAAGGCACCTTATAAGGGAGTCATTATATTTGGAATTATTGTACTGGCTATTGTAGTACTGGCGGTTTCCTGCAATAATCTGGTAGGAAATTTAGGGTTTAGTAATATAAAGACCGGTAACAATCAGGTTGACTTGCCGGAAGAACCCTACATCGGAACCATTTACGTGGAAGGAACAATAGGACCTGGTACTTCAGATTATTTGGGTGTACCGGTTGGATATCAGCATAAATGGACACTGAATCAAATTGATGAATTGATTTCAGATATTAATAATAAAGGTTTGATTATGTATATAGATTCACCTGGTGGCGGTGTTTATGAAAGTGATGAATTATATTTAAAAATTAAAGAATATCAGGATAAAACTAAGAGGCCGGTGTATGCATATTTCGGTTCAATGGCTGCATCCGGAGGTTACTATGTTTCTGCGGGCGCAGATAAAATCATAGCCAACAGAAATTGCTGGACTGGGTCGATTGGGGTTACAATTGGTACTTTGTTTGATTTTTCTCAACTTCTTGAGAATTATGGAATTAAATCCACAACAATAACATCCGGAGTAAATAAGGCAATGGGCAGCAATTATGATGAGCTCACACCAGAACAACTGGCGATATTTCATGGCTTAATTGATGAAGCATATGCTCAGTTTACGGGAATTGTTGCAGATGGAAGAGGTTTGGATATTGAAACAGTTAAAAAAATAGCTGATGGAAGGGTTTATACTGCTAAGCAAGCTTTGGAAAACGGCCTTATTGATAAAATCGCCAGTTTCGACGATGCGAAGGCTGATATGCTATCAGAAAATAATTTGAAAAACTGCGAAATTGTGGATTTGAAATATAAGGATAATAGTTTTTTAGGCACATTACTTGGGAAATTAAATATTAAACCTATGACACAGACTGGAGATTTAAATATCATTATGAAAATTGTTGATGACAATAATTCATTTCCTGTCAGTTATATGTGTGAGGTATTACAATAATTCGAGTGCGATCCTAATAGGGAAAAATGAGTTCCACCAAATGTTTTTCGGTGCTGTTAAGTGAAAATGCTTGACAGCACTTTTTTTATGTGATAAATTAAGAAAG
>JAENWH010000247.1 GCA_016650135.1 Peptostreptococcaceae bacterium | reverse complement strand
TGTCTTTTTGGGCCAGCTTACAAAGGGATTCCATTAGTAATAACAACTGCAATAGCGCTTGCAAAAAATTATGATATAGACTTAAACTATTGTTTTAACCGGAAAGAAGTAAAAGATCATGGAGAAGGCGGAAACATGATAGGATATAAGTTTCAGGATGGTGATAAAGTTTTAATGATAGAAGATGTAATAACGGCAGGAACGGCTGTGAGAGAATGCTTGCCTATTTTACAGGCTGCTGCAGACATTAAAGTAGAAGCATTAATTATATCTGTTGACAGGATGGAAAAAGGTACAGGGAATCTGACAGCAACAGAAGAGATTGAAAAGGAATTTGGAATAAAAACTTTCTCAATAGTAAGTGTGAAAGACCTGAAAATAGATCAATCTTGTTAGCATTATTTGAATTGGGGTGTAAAGAATAATATGGAAAAAGCGGATAAAATATTACTTGCAATGTTGCAAGACAAAATTGATCAGTCTTATAAAACCTGTATTACAACAAATACGGGTTTTCTTGATGTGAGGCAAAAAAATCTTGTAAACAGCTACTGCAAAAAAATAAAAGGACTCAGTTATGAATTTTATGGGGGTTATGAAGAGGCCGAAAGATGTATATGTATGATATCGCTCGAAGATGAGTCTGAACGGGAACAATTGGCTGCCCTTAGAATTGTTAAATCAGGGACAAAAGCATTAACACACAGAGATTACATGGGATCTATATTGGGATTAGGAATAAAAAGAGAATTAGTAGGTGACATACTTGTTCACGCTGATGGGGCTGACATAATAATATTAAAGGAGCTTGCCGATTTTTTTGTTTGTAATTATGAAAAAGCCGGAAGCACTCCCATAAAAGTTGAGATAATAAGCACAAATGAGGTCAAAACAAGCGAAGAGAATGTGGAGGAGATCAGACAGTCTGTATCATCGCTTCGGCTGGACAATATGATATCCTCGGTTTTTAAACTATCAAGAAGTAATGCAGTTGAGGCAATCAATGGCGGACTTGTATACATCAATGGACAGCAAGTCACAAAACCGGACAAGACATTGAATAAAGGTGATAAACTGGTTCTCAGAGGCAAAGGGAAAGCAATATTGCAGGATGTATTGGGAAGTTCAAAGAAGGATAAGACAGTAATATTAATAAAAAAATTTAAATAGAACAGGAGAAATTTAGATGAAAATTTCTCCTGTTCATATGGAACTCCGTTCCATTAAAATAAATAGATACCTGCTTATTTTTTTAACGGGCCGGTCCAGTTGCCGACTGCCCCAATATTTGTAACATTTGTATAGCCAATTTTTGAAAAATAATTGCAGGCCTGGCTGCTCCGAGCTCCACTCAGACAATATACATATATAATGGAATCCTTATTCTTAACCTGACCAATGATTTTGTCTGCCTGATCTAAAGGAATATTAACAGCCTTTGGGATATGCCCGGACTTGAATTCTGCTGGAGTACGTACATCGATAATCATGATAGATGCGTCATTATCAATGTTTTCTTTTGCTTTGGACATCGGTATGACAAAGTAATTTTTTTTAAATAAGTTAAACATTTATATCCTCCTATGTGGTTAAATCTATTATTTTTATAATATACCAATACAATAAACAATATCAGTGATTTTGTCACCAATAAACTTTCAAAGCCCTTATAATTTGACGATTATATTCTTTTTATATATAATGAAGGGTAGTCAAAATAATATGTTATAAAAAATGAAGTTTGTATAATAATGATATTTTGCGAAGGGAGAAAAAGCATGAAAAATAAACAACTTATAAACATTGGAATTGGATTTGCTACGGGGAGAAAAAACTTTCAAAGAGTTCTAAGAACCTATATTTCTAATTTTAAGGAGTCAGGTGTATTAGACGATCATAATATTAAGCTTAATTTATTTATCGCGTATGATCTTTCCTATAAAAATACAAAGGCAATCGATTATACAAGTATCCCTGCAGATGTTTTAAAAGACGTAGAAAGTGCAATTTTTATAGGGAAAGAAAAGATTAAAGAGGAATCTGGGGAACTGGTTAAGCATGGTGTCATAAGTGTAGAAGAGGTCGAGAGTGTTTTCGGAAAAGGGTATGCGGGACAACGTAATGCAGTTATGTACTTTGCCATCAAAGAAAAAATGGATTACCTGATATTTCTTGATGATGATGAGTACCCTGTAGCAGTTACAAAGACGAAGGACACAGCAGTCTGGGGGGGACAGCATGTTCTTTCTACCCATCTAGATAATATTAAATATGCGGATATTACACATGGTTATCATTGTGGATATGTTTCACCTATTCCCTATATTGAATTCAATGAGGTTTTAAGCGAAGATATCTTTAGCAAGTTCGTTAAATCAATAAGTAATGATATTGTCAACTGGGGGAAAATCAAAAAAATTATGAATGACGGCGGAGTTACTTATGCCAATACGGACATCATAGTTAACAAAGAAGTCGTAGAAGTGAAGGAAATTAACCGGGCAAAATTTATCTCCGGAGCGAATCTTTGTCTTAATTTAACGAAACCTGAAAGAATATATCCGTTTTTTAATCCACCGGGAGCCAGAGGAGAAGACACGTTTTTAAGTACTTATCTTAGTGACAGAAAGGTTTTAAAGGTTCCGTGCTATACTTTCCATGATGGATTTTCCACATATAATAATCTTTTAGTAGGGGTTCTGCCTATAAAACTGAAGTTTATAAAAGCTGATTCGCCGGAAATAGTCTCCAGATTTTACAAGGCCTGCATTGGATGGATTAGGTATAAGCCATTGCTCATGTATATTACCAATAGAGAAGAGTATGAAAAGAATATTGAGGAAATTGAAAAAAACTTAATAGAAACTTTACCGAAAATATGCGAATATTTTGGAAGAGATGATTTTATGAAGATTCTCCCAGAACTCAGAAAGTATAATAAAAAAGTTGAAAAGCATTATAAGGAATATATAGCAGCCGAAGAAGTATGGAGCAAAATATTAGGTTCAATCTGATTGATTTTGCTAGAATAAAATGAAACTATGCGAGAAGTTTTATTGCCAGTTTTGATAAGAAAGGAAAGATGATTATTATGAGAGTGCTAACATATATTCAAGACGGAAGGTTTTCTTTAGGTTTAGTGAAGGGGGAAAGCAATACAGTAGTTTCTTTTTCAAAACTTGGTTTAGAGTATGCTTCTATGGAAGAATTCATTGAAGATTATTCAGAGACTCTGAAGGAAGAAATTGAAATGAAATTAGAGGGGGTTACTGGAATCCCATATGAATCGATAGAAAAAGCAGGCGTGATACCGCATCCTAAAAGCGATGTAATATGTTTGGGAATAAATTATGCAGAGCATGCTAAAGAGTCTGCTAGATATGCAGATGAGTTTAGTGGAGAGTGTCCATATACAATTTATTTTTCGAAGAGAGTTCGTAATACTGTGGCTGATGGAGGGATAATTGAAGGGCATTTTGATCTAATGGAAAAGTTGGATTACGAAGTAGAACTTGCTGTAATTATTGGTAAAGAAGCAAAAAATGTTTCTAAAGAGGATGCAAAAGACTATATTTTTGGTTACACGATATTAAATGACATAAGTGCAAGGGATTTACAAGTAAAGCATAAGCAATGGTATCTTGGAAAGAGCCTAGATAATTTTACTCCAATTGGGCCATGGATTGTAACTGCTGATGAGATTGCTTATCCGCCGGCACTAAATATTCGTTCTAAAATTAATGGCGAATTGCGTCAGAATAGCAATACCAATATGTTGATTACATCTATTGATGATGTGATTTTTGAACTAACCAAAGGGATGACATTAGATGCAGGTACGATTATTGCGATGGGTACACCTTCAGGAGTGGGACTTGGATTTGTTCCGCCTAAGTTTTTAAAACTTGGTGATGTTGTGGAATGTGAAATAGAAAGTATTGG
>JAENWH010000328.1 GCA_016650135.1 Peptostreptococcaceae bacterium | reverse complement strand
TTCGACGAGCAGCCGCAGCATCATGTGAAGGTTGCCGAGATGGTTCTTGCAAGAGCCCAAAGACTCGTGGAGCACGGAAAAGATGTTGTCATTCTACTGGATAGTATTACAAGGCTTGCAAGAGCGTATAATATGGTGGTGCCTTCATCTGGAAGAACTTTGTCAGGAGGCCTTGACCCGGGAGCATTACACAAACCTAAAAAGTTTTTTGGAGCAGCGCGAAAGATGGAAGAGGGCGGGAGCATTACAATACTTGCCACAGCTCTTGTTGAAACAGGAAGCCGTATGGATGATGTTATCTTTGAGGAATTCAAGGGTACAGGTAATATGGAGCTTCATCTGGACAGGAAGCTTTCTGAGAAGAGGATTTTCCCGGCAATCAACCTGAATAAATCGGGGACCCGAAGAGAAGACTTGCTGCTGTCTGCGGATGAGCTGGAGGCGGTTTGGATGATTCGCCGTTCAATGGCCAATATGGGCACGCAGGACGTTACAGAAATAATAATAGACAATCTGGCACATACAAAGACCAATAAGGATTTTGTTCAGGTTATCAAAAAAACAACTCGATTATAAGGAGATCAAATGGATTTAAAGAAAATATTTTTAAAAGATTCCTGCCCGACGAAGGTTGGCGGACAGGCGGTTCTTGAGGGAATCATGATGAAGGGTGAAGCAAAGACAGCGGTTGCTGTCAGATTGCCCGATGATTCAATACACATCAGGACCGAAAACATAGGCGAAAAGAGCAAATGGACTAAATATCCCATCATCAGGGGCGTATTTATTTTTGCCGGATCATTGGTTCACGGGACGAAGACCCTCATGTATTCCGCCGAGGTGCTTGAAAATTATGTGGGAGAAGACGGGCCGACTTATGAGAAAGACAAGATGACAATCTGGCTTGAAAAACACTTCGGTGTAAAGGGCGCTTGGGATATCATGCTTTATTTTTCTGTTTTCCTTGCACTTCTTTTTACAGTGGGGATTTTTATCATCGGGCCTACTGCCTTGGTTGATATTGCGGGAAGATTTGTAGAAAATGAAATTGTGCTGAACCTGATTGAAGGCGTACTTCGAATTGTACTTTTCGTAATATATATCGCGTTGATTTCTAAAATGAAGGATATTAAGACCGTTTTTCAATATCACGGGGCAGAACATAAATGCATCCATTGTTACGAAAAAGGTTTGGATTTAACCGTTGAAAACTGCAAGCCGTTTTACACATTACACCCTCGCTGCGGTACGAGTTTTCTGATGTTTGTAATGGTAATAAGTCTTATTATTTTTTCTTTACTAGGCTGGCCGAATTTGTTTTTCAGAATCATGTCTAGGCTGCTGCTATTGCCTATTATTGCAGGGCTTTCATATGAAGTGCTCAGATGGGGGGGCAGTAGCAGTGGAACTGTGGTAAAAATACTAAGTTTGCCCGGATTATATCTGCAAAAACTTACAACGCTTGAGCCGGATGATAAGCAGCTTGAAGTTGCAATCATTGCAATGAAAGCGGCTATGGAGCCTGCGTCAACACCATGCTACGAAGGCAAATACGAAGGCCGAAGGTATATTAAGACTGAATCGGAACCAACCCAAAGCCCGGATACTGAATCCTAATCAGAACCAGGCGCAAACACAGAACCGAACACAGAATCGGAACCAGGCGCGAAATGAAACCCTGATGCTGAATCAGAACCAGGCGCGAACATAGAATCGAAATCAAAATTTGACCCAGGAGAATAAAAAATGAGCATAATGGTTAAAGAAATATTGGCAATGGCAGAAAACGCATTGAAAGAAGCCGGCTGTATGGATCCGAAGCTGGATGCGGAAAGACTTTTCCAATATCAATATAATTTAGATAATACGGGGCTTTTCATGATGAAGCCTAAGATGCTTGATCAAAAGGAAGCTGAAAAGTATTTTGAACTGGTAGATTTTAGGCTTGACGGAATGCCTTTGCAATACATTACGGGATCCCAGGAATTTATGGGGCTGTCTTTTAAAGTAAACGAAAATGTTTTAATCCCGAGACAGGACACGGAAACATTAGTAGAGACAGCTTTGGATTATATGAAGAGAGCTGATATTGGGCAGGATCCGGAGGCAGATTCTGATCATGATAATGAAGTGCATCTTGAACAAAACCCGAATCAGGGACAAACCCCGAATCTGATGCAAAACCAGATGCAAGATACAACCGGTGTTCATGCCGCAAAAATCAAGAAAAAAAACAACAAACCTAAGCATAAAGGAGAATGGAAAATGCTTGATCTTTGCTGCGGGAGCGGAGCAATAGGAATCAGTTTGGTACATTATTCAGTTGAGGCTGGAAAAAAGATTAAAGTGACGGCTTCGGACGTGAGCCAGAAAGCCATTTCGGTTGCAATCGACAATGCGACCAAACTGAATGTGGAAAAGCAAATAAATTTTGTTCATGGAGATTTATTTCAGCCATTCAAGAAACATTTTTCTAAACCAAAATTTGACTTGATTGTAACAAACCCACCTTATATAAAATCCCAGGTAATTCCCACATTACAAAGAGAAGTAAAAGACCATGAACCCATGCTTGCGCTGGACGGTGGAGAGGATGGCCTTGATTTTTATAAGATTATTATGCTGGAAGCCAAGGATTATCTTGAAAAAGACGGTGTGTTGATGATGGAAATAGGCCACGATCAGGGAGAGGATATTGCAGAAATATTCGACAGGAATGAAAATTATTCAAAATTCAAGGTAGTAAAAGATCTGGCTGGGCATGACAGGGTAGCTGTCATCACTTATTAGTTTTATAGAAAATCGGAATTTGCATACTTATCCAAGGTGAATCTCTGTGAATATTAAGCAAATTCCTTCCATCAAAGTGAATATTCAGAAAATCCCCTCCAAAGTTAACCTGATGAGTTTAACTAATTAAAGATTAGGTTATCTCGTTTTTTTGAATTCAAATTAAGAGGGTATTTTTTTCGAAAGTTATACTAATTTCACGAAAATGTTGAGTATTATG
>JAENWH010000543.1 GCA_016650135.1 Peptostreptococcaceae bacterium | reverse complement strand
TTCAGGGAATCATGCCGCTTTTGGGCGGTGCTCTTGCGGGAGGAATTTTTGCTGACGCTATATCTAAATATTCGGGAATAACCGTATTTTTAATATTAGGTATTATTGGCGGGAAAATGGTGAAAGAGGGGTATTCAAAACAAAATTCGGAGAATACCTAGGATGTAAAGCTGAAATTCTGGGGGGCGTAATACTGATTTTAATCGGTATTAAAGCATTATTATAAATAACGTGACAAACAGTAAAATATGGAGGAATGAAATGAGAATTGATAACAGAGAGAAAGACCAATTACGTAATATTACTATTACAAACAATTATTTGATGAGCCCGCAAGGATCAGTGCTTATTGAAATGGGAAATACAAAGGTAATCTGCACGGCATCAGTCGAAGAAAGTACAGCAAGACATTTAAAGGGAACAGGACAAGGTTGGGTTACAGCGGAATACGGGATGCTCCCGGGATCAACAGGTACCAGAAAGAGAAGAGATGTGGTGAAGGTTGATGGAAGAACCGTTGAAATCCAAAGGTTAATTGGAAGATCGTTACGATCGGTTGTCGATATGAAACTACTTGGTGAAAGAACAATCTGGATTGACTGTGATGTTATACAGGCAGACGGGGGGACAAGAACGGCCTCGATTACAGGAGCTTTTATTGCCATGGTAGAAGCGATGAAATGGATGAAAAATGAAGGGATGATTAAAGAGCTTCCAGTTAAGAATTTTGTTTCAGCAATTAGTGTCGGAATTGTTGAAGATGAGCCAATAATGGATCTTTGCTATTATGAAGACGCTGCCGCCCAGGTTGATATGAATCTAGTAATGACAGATAAGGGAGAATATGTTGAAATACAGGGAACTGGAGAGGAATCGACCTTTTCGGAAGCCCAGTTGAAAATACTTCTGGCACTTGGTAAAAAAGGCTGCAGGCAGTTGTTTGAAGACCAAAAAGAGATTACTGGAGACCTTACATAAAACAAACCAGCAAAGGAGATTATTAATGAAAAAAATTGTTGCGGCATCACAAAATAAGCATAAAATAAGAGAAATCGAAGAGATAACAAAGGAATTTGGCATGTTTATTGTTCCTAGAGACGAAGCAGGAGTACCTGATGTTGAAATAGTGGAAGATGGGGAAACATTCGAAACTAATTCCTATAAAAAAGCATATGAAGTAATGAGGCTTTGCGGAGAAATCACAATCGCAGATGATTCTGGACTGGAGGTTGATTATTTAGATGGTGAACCTGGTGTTTATTCTGCCAGATTTGCGGGAGAAGATACGGATGACAAGAAAAACAATGAAAAACTGTTAAGCCTGCTTGAAGGTGTTCCAATGGAAAAACGTTCAGGAAGATTTGTATCAGTTATTACCATTGTATATCCTGATGGAACAAATATTGTTGCCAGAGGCGAGGTGGAAGGTCACATTGCATTTAAGGAAAGCGGAGACAATGGGTTTGGATATGATTCATTGTTTATTCCATTAGGTTATAATAAATCTTTTGGGAATTTCACATCAGAAGATAAAAATAAAATCAGTCATCGGGCAAAGGCACTTGTCAAGCTTAGAAAATTACTGATGGAAAAAGATAATGA
>JAENWH010000289.1 GCA_016650135.1 Peptostreptococcaceae bacterium | reverse complement strand
TTTTTATCGCGGGGACGGGAAAAAGGCCTTGCATGAGAAGTTCTCAGTATTGCGGGAGATTGAGAAGAAGGACATCTGCTGCGTGATCGATGAGGCGCACCTGCTCTCGCACGAGACCATTGAGGAGCTGAGGTTCTTCCTCAATTGCAATATGGACAGCCACACTCCGGTCTCGCTTGTGCTTTCGGGGCAACCGGAACTGAAGGAGAGGCTCAGGAGCAACATATTCACCGCCATAAGGCAAAGGGTAAGCATCGTGTGTTCGCTGAAGCCGTTGGACAGGGTGCAAACAGGGAAATATGTCGAGACCCATCTCAAGTATTCTGGCTACGAAGATGCCAATGGCTTGTTCAGCCCGGAGGCCCTGGACATTGCCCATGGATGGTCCTCGGGAGTGCCGAGGCTCATAAACAAGGTCTGCACGCAGGCCCTTGTCAGGGCTGCAGGGTTGGAATGCAGCCATGTGAACGCCCAGATGGTGGATGATGTCATTAAGACGGAGTTGCTTTAGGAGGGCTGACAATGGAAACGACCCCAGCCGTCCAAGAAGTCTGCGAAGTGGGAATGATCATTGACAGCCAGGATGATGAGATACTGTTCTGGAGGCATTTTGCCAAGGACCTAATGGGGACCCTTGGCGATTCGGGCTTCAAGGCTGTTCTTTTCAGTTCCCAGCTCAGGTACAGGCCCTGTATCGATTACTTCAACCTGGAAGAGCTGATCCTGAGCTTTCTTGACATACGGCATTGGGAATTCGATGAGTATAGAGATCAGCGTTCTGACCACCATTCATAAAATTGTTTTCTTTTTGATCTCTGATTGGGCTGTTGCATTTTGCTCCAGCCCTTTACTATTTCTGATAGGTGACAGTTCAAGTGAGCAACATTAGGCGACACTTATGAGCAACATAAGGCCTTGGTGGTGGACATTAGCAGTCGCCATAGCACCAAAGCTATGATTTTAACTTATAAGCCTTGCTCTGCACTCACTATAGTATATCATCTATAAAATCATTCAAACTAAGGCTTTTTTTGATTTATCTAATTCCGAGACCTCTAATAAGTAGGCATCATCCATATAGCTTATATTTTGTAGTTTCTCATTCTGAAGTCTTATTCCAAAAGATAAATGCCCTTTATTTTTAAATTCAAAATTTTCTAAAATCACAATAACGTTAAGTTCAGATCTTAATATGCTTTTAATTTCAATTTTGAACAGAGAATTTTCTTTTTCTCCATTTAACTTTGAATCTAAGATTAAGAATCTCGTCTCAGTTTTTTCTTTAGGGGTTAAGTTCTTTAATTTAATTAGAAACCTCAATTTTTTCTTTCGTGGGAAAGCACTTTTTATTTCTGAATTTTGGAAAAAATTAATGCTATCTCCATAAACTCCCATTAGCGAAATCTTGTTTCCTTCTTCATGCCTAATATCTTCACAAATAATAAAACTTGACAATTCCATAGTTATTCTCCATTTACAAATAATAAAGCAACAGAATCACTTGTGGAAGTAGAAGAATCAGCTTCCATGTGAGATGTTTTATAAAAATCAGTTGAACTTTCGGCTACAAAATGTAGTAAATGATGCTTAGTTTTTGTTTCTTCAAAACAATCATATCCAACCAGTTTTTCCGTTGGTAAACAAGACATTATCTGATGAAATGCTGTTTCTAAATGTATTTTCTGAGCAATTTCAATATTAAAACCATTTTCTGCAACTTTTAGCATCCAAGGAAATATTCGTAAATACTTAAATAATACTGTTGCAGATGCCGAAGGTTTTGTATTTTGATTTTTCCATTTTGTTAAAGTCCTTTGAGGTAAATCCAAGATTCTTTCAATTCCTGCAAAATTAATATTCTGGTTGCTGAAATATTCTAATGTATCAATCATTACTTCACTCTGGAGTTCTTCCTTTGCTTTTCTTAATGCTTCTTTATTTTCATTGAAAATATCACCAGAAAAACCACAATCTTCACATTCATATGCTGAAAGGGTGATGTTTTTTGAGGTATTAAAACCACCTGTCAATTCCCTTTCTATTTTAATCTTATGAATTTTTTGACTACCGCAAATAGGGCATATATTTTCCATATATTATTCCTTATATATCTTAAATTAAAAAATGGTTAATGAACCATCAAATTCAGTTGAGCGTTTAAATGATTTAATTGACCATCCTCCTGTATTAGTGCAAAAAAAAGCAATATAACCAACTTTTCCTAAAGTCGAAAAACGATATGCATCTATCATTATTGGTGTTATTGGACTTGGATTGTTTCTCCATTCCTCAGAATTTTGGAATTTTAATTCTTCGAGTCCATCATTAGCAATGAAACTAATAATAGATTCTTCATCCCAAAATCCAAAATCTTTATACGCTTCAGATACTACTTTCTGCCATATAATAATTCTTTCTCCTTTTTTACATGCTGTGATAAAATCATCAAATATATAGCATGGCATATCCCAATCACCTCCTGTATTATACCTTAAGGAACCGTAATGTCAATAAAAGGATATCTAAAAGATCATATATTTATTTAACGGATAATCGAAAATAGTAATCAAAATATTTTATTTACTATGAGTACAAGTATTGTTCCTAATTATAGATATGTCAACTAAATAATCTTTAGATATGTTATTTACTTACCCGAATATGATTTCTTCCATTTATTCCGTTAACGGAATAAGTGGAAGAGGTTGTCAAGCAAAAATATAGGTATATTGTTATATTGTAATAAGATAGCAATATACCGCCTATTAGAAGATGTTTAGACTAACTTATAACACATCACATAGTTAGACATGTGATAAGTTTGTGTATAAGTTGTCAGAGTTGATACTTATAACACGATGGGAATGCATCTTGAGCATCTTGGTTGGGGGTTTGTGATATATAGTTTTTGGACGAAGTTGTGGCGTGACAGGAGACACCAAACTTTTTGCGTTGGTGATGTGACGTAGGTTTTGTTGAATATGTTGAGAGAAGTTATGCCCTGTACGTTACAAGGCCGCGATCCAATGCCGCTTTGAGGGCCTCGAAGGATAGTTCTTCCATTTCGAGATAGCACGAGCGTCTACCGACCTCTTCAAGCCTATGGGCATCGCTGGCTGTGAGTATAGTCTTGTTATAGGTTTCTGCCTCGACTGGAAGCCTTATCGCTTCAAGGGCGGAGTAGGGAAGGTTGGGCAGGAAGCCCAGGTTGGCAAGGACGCTATTGGCATATCGGTCGATATGGGCCGGGATGACTAGGGCATCACGGCTGAGTGCCTCTTCGATGACATCGCTGAAACTGATGCCGCTGGTACTGATGAGCAGCTTCTCCACCTTATCCACGACTTCACCTTCCATGTTCACCACCAGCTGGTTACCAAAGAGGCGGGTTTCGTTCTTGATGGGGGGCAGCAGGTATTCGATGAAGGCGCCGAATTGCATCGCATCCTCTAGCTTTTCAAACAGGGTCAGGACGTGCACCTCTTCTACAGTGGTCACCTCAATA
>JAENWH010000083.1 GCA_016650135.1 Peptostreptococcaceae bacterium | reverse complement strand
TAAGGTGACTAAATATTATAAAAAAAATGTAGGCTTAGAGAATGTGAGTGTAACAATAGACAAAGGGGATTTTGTCTTTTTGGTAGGGCCCAGTGGAGCTGGAAAATCAACATTTATCAAGCTGATATTAAAGGAAATTGAGGCGGATTCAGGCAGTATCAGGGTTAATGACACAGAAGTTACCACTCTATCAAATAGGAAAATTCCTATTTTGAGAAGGAGTATAGGGATAGTTTTTCAGGATTTCAGATTGCTTCCAAAGAAAACAGTAGCAGAAAATGTTGGATTTTCTATGGAAATAATCCACAAAAGCCAAAGAACCATCAAAAGGCAGGTGCCTCAGATATTAAGCCTGGTGGGAATTGGAAATAAAGGAAACAAATATCCAGATGAACTTTCAGCGGGAGAGCAACAAAGAGTTGCAATTGCAAGAGCCATCATAAATAATCCAACGGTTCTGATTGCAGATGAACCTACAGGGAATCTTGATCCAGAGACTTCATGGGAAATCATGAAACTGCTCGAGCAAATAAATCTTAGAGGCACTACTATAGTAATGGTAACTCATGCAAAAGATATTGTTGATAGAATGAATAAAAGAGTAATTGTAATAGATAAAGGGCACATTGTCAGAGACAATGTGGGCACTTACGGTGCAGAATTGTATGAAGAGCCTTGCTTAGTTACTCCTTTTGAAGGAGGTGTTTTTAGTAAAGATGTTGAATAGTATGATTTACTCAATAAAACAGGCCTTCATTCAAGCATTCAGAAACAGGGCAATGAGCCTGGCTTCCATATTTTCCATTACTGCCATGCTGCTGATTTTAGGATTGTTCTTTATTGCGGTTGTAAATATCAATATGGCGACTGAAGCTTCAAAAAAAGATTACGAAACAGTTCAAATATATTTATTGGATGAGACAACCTTTGAAGATGCCCAGCTAATTAAAGAGAAATTTGACGGTTTGGAGGGTGTAGCGAATACTGAATATTTAAATAAAGATGCAGCCCTTGCTCAATGGAAGAGTAAATGGGGAGAAAGCGGTTATTTACTTGATTCACTTCCTAATAACCCTTTGCCAAATTCAATTCTGGTGACTGTTAGCGAACTTGAAGCAGCAGACAAAGTTGTTCAAACGGCAAAGTCAATAAATGGAATAGAAGATATCAAATATTATAAGGACACAGTTGAAAAACTGCTTAAAATAACAAATTTTATACAAATATCGGCATTAATTATTATGGCATTTCTTATAATTGTATCAGTGGTGGTGGTTTCAAACACTATTAAACTGACGGTACTTGCACGTTCAAGAGAAATACACATGATGAAGTATGTAGGTGCAACCAACTGGTTTATAAGGGGTCCATTTCTGGTAGAAGGAATTTTAATAGGTATAATATCTGCTTTGATTTCGGTTGGTCTGGTTGCTTTCAGTTACAGTCAAATTTCAAAAATAATTGGACAGGATGTATTTATTATTCTTTCCACACCTATTGTTTCAGTTGGTTTTATGACGATGAATCTGGTAATTATATTTTTAGCAGTAGGGGTAAGTATTGGAGCGTGTGGCAGTATTATATCAATGCGCAGGTTCTTAGATACATAAAAAGGGGGGGGATATGAAAAGAATTTTAATGTTTACCTTAACCTTTGCTTTAGTGGTGTCCTTGCTTAATTTCGGGGTTTCTTATGCGGCAAAAGCAACCCAGGGAGATCTTTCAAATGTAAACAATCAAATCAGTGATGCACAGAAAAAGCTTAATGAAGGCAAATCAGTTGAAATAAAACTTAATAAGGATATCAGTTCCCTTGAAAACCAGATTAATCAAACGCAGAATGATATTAATAATTTAAAAGGGAACATCAGTGCGACACAGGATAAAATAAATGAGGCGCTGGCACAGCTTGCACAGGTAGAAGCCGAAATGGCAATTCAGAACCAGCAGTTAAGCAGCAGATTAAGAATAATGTATAAAAATGGCGGAGTGGGTGTTTTGGATGTGATTTTAGGCTCAGACAGTATATCCGATTTTATGACAAATATGGATATGGTTCAGAGAATTTATGAGAGTGACAAAGAGGTTCTTAAATCCATGGAAACCCAGTATGCAATTATTGCAGCACAGAGAGAATATTTGGTCAACCTACAGGCACAGCTGGAAATTGACAGGCAGGAGGAAGCCGCCAAGCAAAATGATTTACAGACTGACAAAAGTCAAGTTGCAGTAAAAAAATCAGAAGTGTCTCAAAACAATAAAGCTTTGCAGGAGCAGATCAATGCACTTTATGCTGAAGCGAACAGATTGACAAAAGAAATCCGGGAGTTGCAAGGTGGAGGAGATTACTCTGGAGGTATCATGAGCTGGCCGGTACAAGGCAGAATATCATCTCCTTTTGGTTATAGAACACATCCTATTTTGAAAACAAAGGAACTTCATACCGGGATTGACATTGCAGCAAGATCAGGAACCACAGTGGTTGCTGCGGCTGGAGGAACTGTTATAAAATCTAACTGGAACAACAGTTACGGGAATTTATTAATGATAGATCATGGTGGCAGTATCGTAACTTTATACGCACATAACAGCAGTTTGCTTGTTAAGGTGGGTGATGTCGTCTCTAAAGGTCAGGCGGTTTCAAAGGTAGGATCAACAGGAATGTCAACAGGTCCACATTTACATTTTGAGGTTCGGGTGAACGGTCAGTATAAAAATCCTATGGATTGGTTACAATAAATGATGAATGAAATAAATTCAATTGTACGTGAATTATTAAATAAAAGGGGTGTATCAGAAGAAAAAGATATACTTGAATTTTTATCTGAAAAACCAAAAAAAACTTATGATCCATTCCTTCTTCTGAATATGGAAGTAGGAGTGGATTTAATATTGTCCACAATAAAGAACAAGGACAATATTTGCATATATGGTGATTATGATGCGGATGGCATTACTTCTGCAGCAGTTATGCTGGAGATATTATCTCATTTGACCGACAGGCTGGAATATTATATCCCTTCTAGATTCGATGAGGGATATGGATTAAATAAGGAAGCAATAGAAAAAATTAAAAATCGTGGATGTAAACTTATTATTACTGTGGATTGCGGTAGTGTTTCTTTTGAAGAAGTCGAACTTGCAAAGGAATTAGATTTGGACATTATTATTACAGATCATCATAATCTTACGGATAAAATACCCGACTGCTTATTAATCAACCCTAAACAAAAAAATTGTAAATATCCGTTTAAAGACTTGGCTGGTTGCGGAGTTGCTTTTAAACTGGCGCAAGCCATACAGAAAAAAACCGGATTGCCGAAAGGGGTGCTTTCAGATTTACTTGATTTGGTTGGAATTGGGACTATTGGAGATATAGTACCACTAGTTGATGAAAACAGGACATTGGTTAAATATGGCATAAAGGGCATCAATAACAGCAAGCGACAAGGTTTAATCAAGTTGATTAAAGAGGCAGGGTTGAAATATGGAGAAGTAAATTCAGAAAATATCGCCTATGTGATAGTACCGCATATAAATTCGGCTGGCAGAATATCAAAGCCTGAAATAGCATTGGAACTACTGATTTCTAAAGATTTGCATTTGCAGACAGAAGCTGTCAACAGTTTAATATTATCCAATAAGGAAAGAAAAAAGTTCCAGGAAGAAGCATTTTTACAATGTATTTCACTTATTGAAAAATCCCATTTAAAAGATAATTTTAAAATAATTTTTGCCGAGGGAGTACATGAAGGAATAGCTGGTATTGTTGCAGGGAAAATAAGGGATAAATATGAGCGGCCAACAATAATAATAACAAAGAGCGGTGAGTATTTAAAGGGAACCGGACGGAGTGTTAAAAATATTGATATTTATAAAATTTTAAAAGGTGTTTCAGAGTTGTTTGAAAAATTTGGCGGCCATTCAGGTGCCTGTGGCTTCATGATGAAAAGCGAAAATCTTCCCCAACTAAGATATTCTCTTGAAAAAGAAGTGAATGAACTGTATACTGAAAACAGTTTGCTATTTTCACTTGAAAAAGAGATTGATCTTGAATTTACTGGTAAAGAAATTGATGCTGCCCTTGTGAAGGAGCTTGAAAAGATGGCTCCGTTTGGAAACTCAAATGAAAAGCCTGTTTTCCAGATTAAACATGTTAAAATGAACAACATTTTATTTATGGGTGCTGACAACAATCATTTGCGTTTTAATTCGTGCTGCAGCGATGGAACGGAACTGCCCTGTGTATTATTCAATGATGCGGGAAAATATTCGCTTAATATATTGAAAAATGAAAAAGTCAGTATTTTGGGATACCCAAATATTAATATTTGGAATGGAACCAAGAAAATACAGTTTGTAGTTAGTGAGATAAAGTGTTAAAATATTCTAGCGGAGGAAGATAAATGTTTGCAATGAAGAAAAGAAACTTGATATTTTTGATTATTCTGGTGTTCACTGTAGGAAGTATTTCAGGGACTTCTTTGCTATATTTTGCAGGAGAAGAATTAACAGGGCAGGTTCTGATAACAAAATCAGAACTGGCTGATTTGAAGGATTTGGAAAAAACATATAAGGATGTTGACCTCCTGAAGCAAAAAATAGAAGAAATGTCTCTTTATAATGTAAAAGAAGAAGACTTGATTCTTGGAATGAAAAGAGGTCTTTTCGATGGAGTAGGAGATCCTTATACCAATTATTTAACCAAAGAAGATTACGATTCTTTGAAGATTATGACAACAGGGCAACTGCAAGGTATTGGGGTTACTGTTACAGTGAAAGATAATCATGTTGAAATAGTAAGCACTGTGAAAGAATCGCCGGCACATAAAGCGGGGTTAAAGAGCGGAGATGCCATATTAAAGATAGATGATATTGAATACGATGGAAGCCAGCTCCAAGAGGCCGCAACCGCACTAAGAGGAAATGTTGGAACAAAGGTCAAGGTCACCTTTGTTAGAAACGGTATCACGAAAGAAGTGACAATCATAAGAGCAAATATTGAACTTGAATCTGTTACGTCAAAAGTGATTGAAGGAAATATAGGCTATATCGATATAAAATCATTTGAAATAAATACAGGTAAAGATTTTGAAAAAGAATTAAGAACTTTAGAAATGAAAGGTGTGGCTTCATTGATAATTGACCTTCGTGACAATGGCGGAGGAATTGTTGAAAGTGGAGTAGAGGTAGCGGATTTGTTAATAGATGAAGGTGTCATAGCTTATACAGAAGATTATAAAAAAGACAGAACTTATTATAAATCCGTGTCAGGTAAAACAAAATTACCTTATGTCGTATTAGTAAATGAAGGGACTGCAAGCACTTCAGAAATCCTTGTGGCGGGAATTAAATACCATAAGGCCGGTGCCATTATAGGCACTAAAACCTATGGAAAAGGTATCATTCAAACCGTAGCAGAAGTCAGCAAAGATGATTATATGAGAATAACAATCATGGAATATTTTGCACCTGACGGAAAAAGAATTGACAAGGTGGGGATTACTCCGGATTATGTTGTAAATTTACAGGAAAATGATTTAAAGGATTATCAGCTTGAAAAAGCGATTGAATTGTTAAAAAAACAATAGAGGTTTCGTTCACATATTGACTGGTGGAAATGACAGTGATATAATTATACTGTAAAGTGTTAAAGTGCTTGAAAGGAGACTAATATGAACTATGATTCCAAATTCAAAAAACCTGAGATAGATGAGTTGTTTAGAGCTGTTTTATCTTTGAAGGACGAGGAGGACTGTTACAGGTTTTTTGAAGATCTTTGCACAATTAATGAGATACATGCGTTTGCACAAAGATTAGAAGTCGCAAAGTTGCTTTCAGAGAAAAAAACATACAGTGAGATTGAAGAAATAACAAAAGCGAGTACGGCAACCATCAGCAGAATAAACAAATGTTTAGTTTACGGTGCAGAAGGATATCAAAGAATTATAGCAAGGATGAAATAAATATGCTTATTGTTGAACGTCATACTTTTGGCGTTCTTTTTAGTTAAAGGAGCGACTGTGAACGTATATTTTTACAAGGGAGAAAAAAACAGAAATATATTCAGTGAACTGCTGGTTAAGAAAGCATTGAAACTTTATAACATTGAATATGATCTGGGACTGTCTTTAGAGGAAATTGACAAGGGAAAAATATGCAGAAGGCTAAAGGGGAAACCTTCATTTAATATGATACCTTTAGAGTTTTCAATCAGCCATTCAGGGAATATCTGGGTATGCGCCATGGGTGAATGCAGAGTAGGAATCGATATTCAAATAGAAAAGACAGCCAGAACGCTTGAAATAGCAAAGCGATTTTTTACAAAGGAAGAATCGGATTTTGTATCAGAAAACGATACAGCAGCGTTTTTTCAAATTTGGTCAATGAAAGAGGCTTTTGTAAAATTTACGGGAGAAGGAATTTCTTATGGATTTGATAAATTTTCGGTTGTAACTGATGGAAAAGTGACAGATGGTATGGAAAATCCAATAAAATGCCGTTTTCAAAAAATTGAATTAACAGAAACCTTAGAATGCTATATTTGTACAGCTAAAAAAGAAAAAATTTGTAAAAGAAATATATATAAATTATGAGACAACTGCAGACCAAGCCGAAGCACATTTTACTTCTGATTTATGATACAATAATGTATAATACAATAGATTGGGAGATATTTATTGGGAATGATAATTAATAATAAAGAAGAAAAGCAAGAAAGAATAAAAGAAAACAAGATGGGTACCCAGCCGGTTGCACCGCTTCTGATGTCTATGGCGTTACCGCCAATGCTATCCATGTTTATACAATATACTTATAATTTTGTAGACTGTATGTTTGTTTCATGGGTTGGCGAGGAAGAACTTACTGCAGTTTCACTTGCGTTTCCTGTAACAACGCTGATTCTATCTGTTTCAATAGGGCTTGGCGTGGGTACCAATGCACTTATAGCAAAGCATCTCGGTGCAAAAAATCAGGATGGTGCAAATAACATTGTTACACATAGTTTAATGCTTTCTTCGGTGCTGGGCATTCTCTTAACAATGATAGTGCTGCTTCTCATAAAGCCATTTTTCAGTGCATTTACTGATGACCCGACTATATATAAATTGGGTCTTGATTATACATATATTGTCGCTTTTATGGCCTTTGGAAATATGGTTCATATATCTATTCAGAAAATAATTCAAGCAACAGGAAACATGATTGCACCAATGCTGTTTCAAATGGCGGGTGTCCTTTTGAATTTTGTGCTGGATCCAATATTAATTTTTGGATTGTTTGGAATGCCGGAGATGGGCGTGAAGGGCGCAGCGATTGCAACAGTTCTAGGCTATATTCTTTCTATGCTTCTGGCATTTTACGTACTGATTTTCACAAAACAGAAGGTGAAAATCAAGAAAACCGGGTTTCATATTGAATGGAGATTGTTTGGAGAAATCATAGTTGTAGGACTGCCATCCCTTGTTATGAATGCTTTAGGAGCCTT
>JAENWH010000504.1 GCA_016650135.1 Peptostreptococcaceae bacterium | reverse complement strand
CAAAGTATGAATGGCTTAATTGTAAGATCTGTTGGCATAAAAAGAGCAGCAGGAATTATAGGCTTAATCAATCTGACATATAATTTGTTTCGGTATGAGCAGGTAATACGCTTAAATATCATTTAAAGATAGATGACTGTTAGTTAGTTAGTTAAAATTAGAGGGAAAAGTAAATTTTATATGTGATAAATGTAAAATATAAAGTATATTCGACCTGATTTAGGAAAACCGTATAACGGGTTCTGCGATTTTTCTCGAATCACAAGTAAAAAAGTGAATTTTTAGGTCCCACCTTAAGAGGTGAAAATATTGATATTATAATATCCCTTTCCAAAAAAGGAGTTGTGGATTAAACAACTCCTTTTTTGGAATCTATGTTCGATGTGAACGCCCGGTTAAAAAACAAATAGTGAGAATTAGAGCGAAGAAATAATAAAGCTAATCAAATAGTATAGAAACAAAATGAAACTAAGATTAAAGCTGAGTTCGAGCATTACGAAATTGGGGAAAACCCAGGTCGGTCCGATAGTATTACTGCGAACTTTTCTGATGCAGATAGTATGCTCACAGTGCTCATAGTTGTGAATGAAGATACACTTACGCTATCTTCGAAGGTTATTCTGCCATCGGGGGATGGCCCCTTCCCGGCAGTGATTGGAATAGGAAGGGGTTCCGGGAATCTTCCATCCACCCTCTTTACCAGCCGGAACATTGCACAGATTCCATTCGACTTTAGACAAGTAATGGCTCACCAACAAGTCCGTGGTAATGAACCAATCAATAAACTTTACCCAAATTTAACATATATGGGTGCATATAGTGCATGGTCATGGGAAATCAGCCGTTTGATCGATGGATTGGAGTTGGTACAGGATGTTCTCCCGGTAGACCTTAAACACCTGGCAGTGACCGGTTGCTCCTTTGCCGGGAAAATGGCACTTTTTGCAGGGGCATTGGATGAACGTATTGCGCTTACCATTGCCCAGGAGTCGGGAGGTGGAGGTTATACCTCATGGCGTGTTTCAGAAACACTTGGACACGTGGAAACCCTGCATAACCCCAGTCATCTTTGGTTTATTGAAAATATGTTCCAGTTTGCGGATTCAGTCTCTAAATTACCGATCGATCATCATGAACTGATGGCCATGGTGGCTCCCCGTGCGTTGTTGGTGACAGGAAACCCGGACTATGAATGGCTGGCAGACCCATCGGGATATGTAGCGAGCAGAGCAACTCAAGAGATTTATAAAACACTTGGGATACCTGACAGATTTGGTTTTTCCATCGTTGGCGGACATATCCATTGCCAGGTGCCGGAGAGCCAGGTGCCGGAGATAGAAGCCTTTGTTGATAAATTTTTGCTTGGCAAGTCTGATGTGAATACCAATATTTATACCAATCCATATGACAGTATTGATTATTTCCGCTGGTTTAAGTGGTGGGGCATTGGAAACCCGGTTTTGCCTGAGCCTGGAACGACAGAAAATAAGTAGTAGTCGATTTTATAATGATCTCTTTGTTCATAAGTTTTTTCTTTATCTTACGGTGACTGAACGGAGAGCTGTTGTTTGGAAAGAAATCCCTGTGAAAGAAAATACAGATAACAAACCCTGAATAAAAAGCAATAATAAACTACAGAATATCCATGAAAAGCGCATTTGAAGTAAATGAACCCGATTTTGATTTAAGCCCTTATACGGGGATGACCAAGAAACATTATGTCGACCTGGCAAAATATTTATTGGAAAGGGCTTTTAAATATGTTGACTCAATAGAAAGCCCGCTGTCATTTCCCATT
>JAENWH010000031.1 GCA_016650135.1 Peptostreptococcaceae bacterium | reverse complement strand
ATGATATTATAGAGTTTATACATTTTTATATAATTAAATTAATATATGGGAGAATTTATTATGAACAAGAAACCGAATTTAGCCATTGTTGGCGCAACTGGACTGGTGGGAAGTACGTTTTTAAAAGTGCTGGAGGAAAGAAATTTTCCTTTCGAGAATTTATATATGATGGCTTCAGCAAAGTCTGCTGGAACCACCTTAAATTTTAAAGGGAAAGATTATCTGGTAGAAGAATTGAATGAACATTCTTTTGATAAACCTATTGATATCGCCTTATTTTCAGCAGGTGGTGCTGCAAGTGAGAAGTATGCGCCTATTGCAGCCGCTCATAGCACAGTCGTTGTTGATAACAGCAGCGCCTGGAGAATGGATGATAACGTGCCTTTAGTTGTACCTGAAGTAAACGCCAAAGATATCGCCTGGAATAAAGGAATCATCGCAAATCCAAACTGCTCAACAATTCAGGCCGTCGTTCCTTTAAAGCCACTGCATGACAAATATGTCATTAAAAGAATTGTATACTCCACTTACCAGGCAGTTTCAGGCTCAGGTTTAAAGGGACTCAACGATTTAAAGGAAGGCCTTGCAGGCAATAATGTACTTAAGGCCTATCCGCATCCTATTGCAAACAATTGTTTGCCTCAGATTGATGTTTTTCTAGAAAACGGATATACAAAAGAAGAAATGAAAATGATTCTGGAAACACATAAAATTCTGGGCGACGATTCTATCAGAGTGACAGCCACAACGGTTAGAGTTCCTGTTTACAGCTGTCACAGTGAGTCGATTAACGTTGAATTTGAGAAAGAATTTGATATTGAAGAAGTAAAAAAACTACTGGCGTCCTCTCCTGGTATTATTCTTCAGGATGATCCAGACAATAGCGTTTATCCGCTGGCAATCAATGCAACAGGGAAAGATGAAGTTTTTGTGGGAAGAGTAAGAAGAGATTTTTCTGTAGATAATGGCATCAATATGTGGGTAGTCGCAGATAACATAAGAAAAGGTGCAGCAACGAATGCAGTGCAAATTGCAGAAGAACTGATTAAATGACAATCTAATTAAGACCTATTTAAACTTGATTTGTAAATAAAAAAACGCTGGAATATATCCAGCGTTTTTAATTTGACCATTTTGATAAAACCTTTATGCTACTATTTATGCTTCAGAAGCAACAACTTCCTTACCATCGTAGTAATTGCAATTCGGGCAAACTCTATGTGGAAGCTTAACCTCTTGGCATTTTGGACATATTGATAATCCAGGTAATGTCATTTTCATATTGGGCGCTCTTCTTTTATCTCTTCTAGCCTTTGACGTTTTCCTCTTTGGAACTGCCATATTCTACACCTCCTTTTGCTCGTTTCTTTATAAATAAACATGTCAATTGCAATAAATGCAACATAACAATTATATACGCAGAGAAACTACATGTCAACAAATATTTTCACTTGCACAGGCTGATATTTTCACTTGCACAAGCTGAAAGTATCTCTTGCAATCATTAATTCTTCATTTGTCGGGATTAGCATGATTTTAATTTTCGAATCATCAGTGCTAAGGATTGTTTCCTTGCCTCTTACCTTGTTCTTTACTAAATCAATTTTAATTCCAAGATTTTCAAGCCCTGAACAAATGATATCTCTCATTCCTATATCATTTTCACCAACACCTGCAGTAAATATAATTGCATCAACACCGTTCATTTCAGCAATGTATGCCCCAATATAGAATCTAACTTTATGGGCAAATACCTTTAGAGCAAGTATTGCTCTTTCATTACCCTCTCCAGAAGCTGTTTCCAGATCTCTAAAATCGCTGGAGACTCCTGAAATACCAAGAACACCTGATTTTTTATTTAAAATGTCATTTATTTCCCCATATTTCAGATTTTCTTTATCTCTGATAAAAGTAGAAATTGCAGGATCTATATCTCCTGATCTAGTTCCCATCACCAAACCTTCAAGAGGTGTAAACCCCATAGAAGTATCAATGGATTTACCATTCTTTATAGCTGTAACTGAAGCACCATTCCCCAAATGGCAGGTGATCAGTTTAAGTTCTTTTATATTTTTCTTAAGAATTTCAGCTGCTCTTTCTGCAACATACTTATGACTTGTTCCGTGGAACCCATATCTTCTGATACCATATTTTTCATAATATTCATAAGGAATTGCATAAATATATGACTCCGGAGGCATCGTCTGATGATATGCCGTGTCAAAAACCCCAACCATTGGCGTGTTAGGCATCAGCACTTTACAGGCTGCAATACCGGCAAGATTTGGCGGGTTATGCAGTGGTGCCAACTCAATACATTCTTCTAAAGCAGTTATTACATCATCAGTAATAATAACTGATGAACAATATTTTTCACCGGCATGTACCACTCGATGACCGACTGCGCCAATTTCATCCATGTATTTCACAACACCATGTTCAGGATGGGTAACGGCTTTCAAAACGTATGCAATGGCTTCAGTATGATTTGCCATAGGAACCTCAAACTTAAACTTTTCATTATCCCCTGTTTTTTCGTGAATTATTACCGATCCTTCAATTCCGATTCTTTCAACCAGACCTTTTGCTAACAGGCTTTCAGTGCGCATATCAAGTACCTGATATTTTAATGATGAACTGCCACAATTGATTACTAATACATTCATTTATTATTTTCCTCCACTTTAATATGATTTTATGCAAAATAAATGCATACTTAACAACAGTAATATTATACTCCAAATCCTATATATTTCAAGGTTAATTTAATTATAAGGTTTTACCACATAGTCAGAATTTTCATAAAGTTTTGCCTTTGCCAGAAGATTGTACAGGTCTGATGAAAGCACATCATAATTCATTAACAGCCACATTTTATCCTGCAGATCGATTTCTTTATTAATATTTGTTATTACAGGCAAGTCGTTCAATTCTTCTTTCTTGATGAGTCTTAAAAGTTTTGCTCCATTCCGGCTAAACCCCAGCACTCTGCAATAGTTAACTTTATTATTAATTATTTCGTTAAATTTATACTTATCAAGGTTGAGAAGGCTATGAATCAACACTCTTTTAATCCTTGTTTCGGTATATCTTTTAGAAATTACCGAATCTATTAATTTTTGAATATCATTAGACATTCGAATTTGATTTTTTATTCTGTTTTCCAGTCCTTCAGACACGGAATATATTTCCTTCAATTCATTATTTGGGAACTGAAGCAATTTACTGAAAATCACCTGCGAAAAATCTTCTAAATATACTAACTGCTTTTGTTTATTTATAGAATTCAAGGTAATTTCCGGCACATAAAAACGAACATCCCCTTTTGTTTTCAGAATATCACGAATTAGAGTTGCACTGGCAAAATCTCCAGATGACCCCTTGTCATTGTACGCGGGTCCTTTTCTTTTTAATGTAACAGGAATAATATTACTCTTTGTTAATTCCAACTGCTTTAAATATTCTATGGCAAGGATATTATTCGAACCTTTTATTATTTCTGAAAAATTGACCCCGGTAGCCGAATTAACAGCCCTTTCTCTAGCTTTTGCAAAAGAACTGCCAGTTTGCAGATTTTCCCTTAATACTTCCTTGAAACCCTCATTTTCTGTCGCTAAAACACTCGCAATCATTTTAAGATTATCAAGTGTTCCTTCCTCGCTTCCAAAAGAAATATGAGTAACGCAGCCAAGGCCATTCAATATTTCAATAGCTCCTTTGGCAAATAACTCCGAATTATTACATGCAAAGGCAACAGGTAATTCAATGACCAGATCAATTCCATTCTCTACCGCAACTTTTGCTCTTTCCCATTTATTGATGAGAGCAGGTTCTCCTCTTTGAACAAAATTGCCGCTCATCACAGCAATAACAAAATCAGCCCCTATATTTTTCTTAGATTCTCTAAGATGATACAGGTGGCCGTTATGAAACGGATTATATTCCGCTATTATTCCAAGAACTTTCATCTCTTTATAATTACTCCTTAATATCCATTTGAGTATTATATGCCAAATCTTTTATTTCAGTCCGATTTGCTGAAATAGTAGAACCGATGGTATCAAAGGTTTTTTCAATGTTATTGAACATACTCATAAAATGTTCCGCATTCATCTGGTCCATTTTTTCTTCAAAATTAAATAGTATTCCATCTATATAGTCAAAAGTGCTTAATTTAAGATGTTTTGCCGTCGCCTCGGCATTGTGAAGGATGTCTTCAGCCCTTGCTTTGGCTTTTAGGGTAATTTCATCATTTTCGATTAATATGTCAGCTTGCCTTTGCGCGTCTCTCAGAACAGTTTCATATTCTGTTTTAGCTTCTTCGATAATTTTCTGTCTTTCGGCTTTTATCCATTTGGCCTGCTCTATTTCCTCAGGAAGATCCAATCGTATTTCTTTTATTATATCCAGCACATCATCAGGATCAATCATAATTTTACCCGTTAGTATGAGGCCTGTACCAGTTTCGATTATTTCTTCCAATTCATCTAATAACTCTAAAATTTTCACTTTCTACCTCCTGTTTATATTTTTTCATATACTCAAGAATGTTTTCTGGAACTAATCCAGAAATATCCCCTTTAAGAGAAAAAACTTCTTTTATCATACTTGAACTAATAAACGAGTATTTGGGATTAGTCATTAGGAATATTGTTTCCACATTTTTATTATATAACCTGGCATTCATCTGAGCCATTTGTATTTCATATTCAAAGTCCATTGTGGCTCTGAGGCCTCTAACCACTATATCAAAACCATTATTATTAACATAGTCTGCTAAAAGGCCTGAAAAACTTACTATTTTAACGTTATCCATGTTTTTTGTTTCTTCTTCAAGCATCTTTTTTCTTTGATCTATCGTAAAATATGCCATCTTTTGTGGATTTTCAATAATCCCTACAACAAGCTGATCACATAAATTGGAGGCTCTGTAGATTAAATCCAAATGACCATTCGTTAACGGATCAAATGAGCCAGCATATAGTGCTTTCTTAATCATATGTTAATTTCCTTCCTTTTTCGACATCTGCAACAATATTCTATCATATAAATATTCAATATACTATATTATTTTTTTTGCTGTAATAAATAAACTGACAAGAATAGTTCCATATCTTTTTTCTTTTATTTTTGTAAATATTCCTATTTGATTCTCCAGAATTTCCCGCTTTCCATGTTCGATGACAATGACTCCATCCTCTGACAATATTTCTGATTCTTCAATCTTTTTTAAGCAGTTTTCAAGCAAACCGGCCTTGTATGGAGGATCTAGAAATATTACGTCTGCCTTCTGGTGAATTCTTTCCAGAACTCTTTCAAACTCACCGGAGATTAAGGTGGACTGATTCTCCACTTCGCAATATTGAATATTTCCTTTTGTCAGTAAAAGGCTTTCCCTGGCTTTATCTCCAAAATAGCAATGTTTTGCCCCTCGGCTTATAGCCTCAAGACCAAGATTGCCTGTACCGGAAAAAAGATCTATGACAACTGCATCTTCTATATAAGGCATCAGCATGCTGAATATTGATTCCTTAACCTTATCTGTTGTTGGTCTTATTTGATTATCTTTTGGCGTATTCAGCCTTCTACCCTTTAATTTCCCTGAAATGATTCTCAATTTCTTCTCCTTTATAAACTTAAATTAAAATCTTCTTTACTATTGAACATCTTTTCGATTCTGATTTTAAGTTTTTCATTATTCTTATCTGTCAAATAAGGATCATCTTTTAATAGTAACTTTGCTTCCTCCCTGACAAGATTTAAAATTTTAATATGCTTCATCAAATCAGCAATTTTCAGGTCTGGCAGTCCGTGCTGCCTTGTACCAAAAAATTCTCCCGGCCCCCTTAATTCCAGATCTTTTTCTGCAATATAAAACCCATCAGTAGATGAAACCATTATATTTTCTCTTTGCCTGGAGACCTCTGTTTTTCCATTATTAATCAGCAGACAATATGACTGATTTTCCCCTCTCCCAACTCTTCCCCTCAGTTGGTGAAGTTGAGCAAGTCCAAATCTTTCCGCATTTTCAATTAGCATAACGGTTGCATTTGGGACGTTTATTCCCACTTCAATTACTACCGTGGCAACCAGTATCTGAATGAACCCTTTGTAGAATTCTCCCATGATTCTGTTTTTGTCAGCCTGTTTCATATCTCCATGAAGAATTTCAATTTTCTTGCTTCCCCATCTGTTTTTCAATTCATCAAAAACTTCTTCAGCAGATACAGCATTTAAGGATTGAGATTCTTCTATTAATGGGGTAACCACGTACGCCTGTCTGCCTTTTTCAATTTCCTTCTCAAGGAAGTTATAAGCAAGATTTCTTCCTTTTGAATCTGTTCCCCTGGTAATTATTCTTTTTCTGCCAGGAGGGAGCTGATCAATAATTGAAATATCAAGATCTCCGTATATAATGACTGCTAAGGTTCTTGGGATCGGTGTTGCAGTCATAACCATTATGTCTACATTTTCTCCTTTAGATGCCAGAGAAATTCTTTGATGAACACCAAATCTATGTTGTTCGTCAGTTATGGCAAGCCCCAGCTTTTTGAATTCCACACCGGCCTGAATAACAGCATGCGTTCCGATAAGAACCTGTATGCTTCCTGTTTCAAGAGCTTGAAGAGTTTCTCTTCGTTCTTTTACTTTCATGCTGCCGCTGAGAAAACCTACTCTGATGCCGTGAGGCTCAAGATTTCTTTTTAAGCCTTGGTAATGTTGTTTTGCAAGGATTTCTGTAGGCGCCATCATTGCCGCCTGATATCCGCTTTTTACGGCTTTATAAATTGCCGCTTCTGCTATTACTGTTTTACCTGAACCTACATCTCCTTGAATAAGTCTGTTCATTGGTTTCATGCTTTCCATATCATGATTTATTTCATCGAGGACTCTATACTGCGCCTCAGTCAACTTAAAGGGTAAGTTTTTTATATAATCTTCAAATTTAATATCTTTAGAATATGAAATCGATTTTGTTTCCGATAAATCTCTCGACTTTATAGACAAGAGGCCTGTTTGAAGACAAAACAATTCATCAAAAATCAGTCTGTATCTGGCTTCTTTCAGTTTTATGCCATCCTTTGGCTGATGAATGTTCAACAGTGCATACTGCAAATCGCAAAGTCTGTTCTTCTCAATTATTTTTTTTGGCAAATAATCTTCTATTTCTATGATAAGTCGAGTGCCTTCCTTTTGCCACTTCCTGATTTCGGATTGCGAAATTCCAAAGGTTAATGAATATACAGGCAATATCCCCTGGCTCGCATTCCCGAAACTTTTATAATATTCCGGATGAATCATTTTAATTTTTCCGTATTCTTCTGTCGTTTTGCCGTAAAAATCATATTCTTCATTCATCTTAAAATAATCCATTATATATTTTGCATTAAAAAAAACAATCTCAAGCATACCCGTATCATCGCTTACAAGTATTTTTAGAGTTTGTTTTTTCTTGTATCCGGTACTTCCTTTAATGATTAAATCAACCTTTGCTTTAATTAATGAAGTGCAGTTCAATTCTAATTTTGAAATTTCTGTTACTTTGCTTAAATCCTGATAATCCCTGGGAAAGTTAAAAATTAAATCTTCTACGGTACATATATTAAGTTTATTCAAGGCTGATAATTTTTTAGGACCGACACCCTTGATTTGTCCAACGCTTCCATATAGATTCATTTAACGTTTAACCTCGATATTTCTCTTTGAGAACTGCTTTGATACAATTCCAGTGACAATAACAGCAACACTATTTGCCTCAATAGCTGTCAGTTCCTTGATTTTTTCCTGAATACCGTCAATCAGCTGATTTGTGACTTTGCCAATGCTTGAACCAAACCTTATAACAATATAAACCCTTACGTCTAGTCCTTTTGTTCCCATAATTATCTCAAGATGACTAATATCATCAAGCCCACCTATTTTAGATACTATTCCAGGGACTCTGCCTTTATGATTAGAAATTAAAACTTTACCATCAAAGTTTTTTACTTCTTCAATAATAATCTTTCCAATTACAGTTTTTTCAATTGATATAAATCCATCTTCAGTTTCTATCTTATAAAACAATTCATTTCTCCTTTTTGGAATATATGATTATTTTAACACATAAAAAAAAGACCTGCAATGCAGGCCTTTAATTAATAAATTAGATGGCACGGTTTACTTTGTTTGATCTGATGCATCTTGTGCACACATTGGCTTTTCTAACAGATCCTTTATCCAAAACTCTGACTGTTTGAATATTAGCATTCCATTTTCTTCTTGTGTGTCTATTTGAATGGGATACATTATTTCCAGAAACCTGACCCTTACCACACACTTCACATTTTCTTGACATCTACCGCACCTCCTTTAATATCTTAAGCTTTAAAGCTGTTAATCTTTTTATTTCGAGTTATCCGAACAAATGATATTATAACACATTTAATTGGTGTTGCACAAGTGTTTTTTCAATAAATTCGCCAATCATGAAATTTCAACTACCCTGCCTGCCTCTCTTGTTTGATTTAAATCAATAAATCTTTGATTCCGGCTCCCTTTAAAGTTTAAAGTTAAATCTCTTTGCTCCAGAATAAACCTGCCATCAATCAGTGAATCCAAAATATCCAGCAGTTTAACAACATACTCATCGTGCTCTCCCAGTTTAACCAGTTCTTCGTAGGTATATCCTGAAAATGATAGCAGATTTAATTTTTTCTCTTTTAATTTCAAAGCAAGCAAATAAAACGCTTCTGCCTGATGAAAAGGTTCTCCTCCACTGAATGTAACGCCTGACAATATTGGATCCTTATCAACTGCGTTGATTATTGTCTGTAATTCACAGGCATATCCCGCGTTGAAATCATGAGTTGCTGGATTGTGGCACCCTTCACAATGATGAGGGCAGCCTTGCGCGAATACAACAAATCTTAAACCGGGTCCATCCACTATTGACTCTTTTACAACCCCTGCAATTTGTAATGTATTTTCACCATTAATCATATTACTTCATATCCTTCTGATTCTTTCGAATCCCACATCCCCGGTTTCTTCTTTTCTTTTGCATTGCGGGCATTCGTTGTCAATTATTCCTGTGTACCCGCAAACAGGGTCACGATCTACCGGATGATTAATTGAACCATATCCAATGCCATTCTCTTTCATGCAGCGTACAATTCTTTCAAACGCATCAAGATTCTTGCATGGATCTCCATCCAGTTCTACATATGTAATATGTCCGGCATTCGTCAGTGCATGATAAGGTGCTTCTATTTTGATTTTATCAAAAGCAGATATATTGTAATAAACAGGTACATGAAATGAGTTTGTGTAATAATCCCTGTCCGTAACACCTTCAATAATACCATATTTTTCTTTGTCGATCCTGACAAATCTTCCGGATAATCCTTCTGCCGGTGTTGCTATTAATGAATAGTTGAACTTGGTTTGTTCTGCAAGTTCATCCATTTTCTTTCTCATGTATCCAATTATATTCAATCCAAGATTCTGTGCTTCTTTGCTTTCTCCATGATGGCTCCCTATCAAACATTTCAGACATTCTGCCAAACCAATGAACCCGACCGTCAATGTACCGTTTTTAAGCACTTCTGCTACAGAATCATTCGAACCCAGTTTTTCGGAATCTATCCAGACACCTTGTCCCATCAGGAATGGAAAATTTTTAACCTTTTTGGTTGCTAGTATCTGATATCTCTCCATAAGCTGGTCTCCTACAAGACCAAGCTTTCGGTCTAATTCTTCAAAAAAAGACTCAATATTTCCATTTGCTTTAATCGCAATTCTTGGCAGATTAATAGAAGTGAAACTCAAATTGCCTCTTCCTCCCACTACCTCTTTAGATGGGTCATATACGTTTGCCATTACACGCGTACGGCAACCCATATAAGCGACCTCGGAATTAGGATCCCCTTTCTTATAGTACTTCAAATTGTATGGTGCATCAATAAATGAGAAATTCGGGAACAAACGTTTCGCAGAAACTTTCATAGCCAGTTTAAATAAATCATAATTCGGGTCTTCCGGATTGTAATTAATTCCCTCCTTTACTCTGTATATATGGATTGGGAATATAGCTGTTTCTCCATTTCCCAACCCAGCTTCTGTTGCGAGCAGAATGTTCTCTGTTACCAGTCTGCCTTCAGGGGACGTATCTAACCCGTAATTAATGGAGCTGAACGGCACCTGTGCGCCTGCTCTTGAATGCATCGTATTCAAATTATGAACGAATGCTTCCATTGCCTGGAATGTGGCTCTTTTTATTTCCTGATCCGCATATTTTTTTGCTTTTTCCTGCAGTATTTTTATGTCCTTCGGTTCAACAATAAGCTCCAGGTATTTTGCTTCTTTTTCTTTATACGAATTATCATCAGCCATGATTGGGCATATTCCATCTTTTGCTTCAATTTCTTTACCGATTTCTTTGGCTTTTTCAATTCCATCCTCAATATCATATAAGATATTCATTACTTTTCCAAGGTTGGACCAGTAGAGCTTCTTATATGATTTTTTCACTCCATCTGACATTCCATAATCAAAATTAGGAACGCTCTGTCCTCCATGATGATCATTCTGATTGGATTGAATAGCAATACATGCCAAAGCCGAGTAACTTTGAATATCATTAGGTTCTCTTAAAAAGCCATGCCCTGTTGAAAACCCACCCTTAAACAACTTTTGGAAATCTATCTGGCAGCAGGTTGTCGTCAATGTCAAAAAGTCAAGATCATGAATATGAATGTCTCCATCTGCATGTGCTTTTGAATGAAGCGGATTCAATACAAACATTTCATTAAATTGCTTTGCCCCTTCTGAACCATATTTTAGCATCGTTCCCATGGCAGTATTTCCGTCTATATTTGCATTTTCCCTTTTTATGTCATTATCAGCAGCGTCTTTAAAAGTTAAATCTTCATAAATTTTCATTAACCTGGTATTCATTTCTCTGACTCTTGTTCGCTCAGCTCGATACAGAATGAATTCTTTTGCTGTTCTGGCGTGTCCATTATCAATTAATATTTTTTCAACTGTATCCTGTACTTCTTCAACTGTAGGACAATCAACACGTTTAATTTCCGAAATATATAATTCTACCTGCCTGGCCAGGTACATTGCGGTCTCTCTATTATTACCTCCAAGAACCTGTGCAGCTTTATAGATCGCGTCTGCTATCTTCTCAATATTGAAATCTGCCCGTCTTCCATCTCTTTTTATGATCGAATTGATCTGATTCATGTCTTGCCTCCTAAATAACAATAATTTGAAATAGCTTGAAAAGTCTATATTTATACGTGATGGTTTATTCGTGTACTATATATAGTGGTTTTATATAAAATTATAACTTGAAATACTTAATTGTCAAGCCTAAATATTAATAATTTTATAAAAAAAACAGCCCCGCTTTTGGAGCTGTTCAACAGACTGTTTATGTTTGTTTGTTATGCACTTTTTCATAATATTCAGACCGTAATATTGACATTGTATTCAAATCATGGTACTTGCCATTTTTCTTCGAAGCATTACGTGCAACTCCTTCATATTGGAAACCTAATTTCAAATATAATCTGGAAGCTACTACATTACCTGAGAAATGGTCAAGTGTTACTCTCTCGGTATGTAAATTTATAAAACAGTATTCAAGGAAAAGCCTT
>JAENWH010000050.1 GCA_016650135.1 Peptostreptococcaceae bacterium | reverse complement strand
TCTTTTTTGAAAGGATTGAGGAGAATTTTAAAGCTAAATAATGATATTCTTTAAATTTTAAAGTCGCATCCTCTTTACACCCTTAAAAATTAATTATTAGAGATACTATAACGATTTATTCTAATTTTATAGAATTTAAAAAAGAACTACATTACAGAACATGGGATATTAATTTCCGAAGATTAAACTAATAAGGATTCTTGAAATTATTTGCAATTTATCCAATTTTACGTCTTATTATATTTTCCTATGATAAAATACGTGATTAAGCTAGAAAACTATAGTTTAGGACAGATTTTATAGTCCGAAAAATTGGGAAACTTTTAATTCAGGTTTATTTTGAAAAATATTTCTATAACGGAAATAGCGAAATTCATATTAGAATAGAGAAAAATGAAGTTCAAAAGGAAGAAATACAAATAAATAGGGATAATTTTTTAATATCTGATTTATTAAATACGAACTACAATGAATTTATAAAAACAGGTTAAAGCCTGAAAAAAAGGAGAAAAGAAATGAAAAAAAAATTCATTGCAGGGTTAGCTATTCTACTGATAGCAACCAGTGTTACTTTCGCAAATGGACAAAAAGAATCTTCAAATTCAACAACTAAGGATGTTTCTGCAAAACAAACTATTACTTACTGGAATATTGGACCAGAAAATCCAGATAAGAAATATTATACCTATACTGTTGATAAGTTTAATAAAAATACAAATTCCAATTTTGTTATTCAACAAGTACCAATTCAAAATGATTCATATAAACAGAAAATTATAGTAGCTATGAGTTCAGGGCAATGTCCTGATATGTATTCTTCTTGGTCAGGGGGTCCAATGAATGAATATATTGAGTCTGGATTCGCTCAGCCTCTTGATAATCTTGTATCTTCAAGTGGCCTTAAAAATATTATTATGCCAGCAGCTTTAGCTCAAGGCACTTATAAAGGCCACATTTATGGAATACCAATGCAGAACCTTTCTATTTCTGGTATTTTTTATAATAAAGAAATATTTAAAAAATATGGGTTACAGGTTCCTACAACTTTAGCAGAACTTGAAAATGTATGTGATACTTTAGTAGCAAATGGGATTACTCCGTTTGCCTTAGCAAATAAGTCTAAATGGACTGGTTCAATGTTCTTTCAAAACTTAGCTGCAAGAAAGGGTGGTTTAAAACCATTCCAAGATGCAGCAGCAGGAACAGGATCATTTGAAGATCCTTGCTTCTTATATGCTGGGCAAAAGATTGAAGAATGGGTAAAAAAAGGTTATTTCCCTGAAGGTGTCAATTCCTTAAGTGAAGACGATGGTCAAGGTAGACAGTTATTATATCAAGAAAAAGCTGCTATGGATTTAATTGGTTCATGGTATACAGCTAACCTTTCAAATGATAGTGAAGAATTCTATAAGAAAGTGGGTTGGTTCAGTTTCCCTGCTATAAAAGGAGTAAATCCAGATTATGCTACAATACAAATTGGTACTATAGGGGATCAATTTGTGTCATTTAATTGTACTGGTGATAAATTAAAAGCAGCTTTTGACTTTATTACAAATTTTACAACCGATGAAAATTCTGTAAAATTGTTAGTTTCACAGGGTAAAATTCCTGTAGTAAAAAATGCTGGGAAATACATTACCGATTCTGTGAATAAAGAAATCTTTAATGCATCAACTAAAGCTTCTGAAGTTCAACTTTGGTATGATCAGTATTTATCTCCATCAGTGGCACAGGTACATCTCAATACTTGTCAAGAAATGTTTGGTTTAATCATTACCCCTGAAGAAGCTTGTTCTGAGTTACAAGCAGCATCGGTTGCAGCACTTAAAGCTCAAGCGAATTAATTATCGTCAATTAGATAGCTACTGACTGTAGGAAACATACAGTAGCTATTTTTTTCTTAAGGAGATAAGAATGGAAACAAGGCAACTATCGCTCAGAGCGACAAGAGATAGACAAGCAAATAAAGCGGCATATTTATTTCTTCTTCCCGTATTGATATTACTTGTCGTTTATGTATTTTACCCTATAATAGATACTTTCCGCCTTAGTGGATATCAATGGAATGGTATTTCCGCAGATAAAAAGAGCATTGGATTTTCAAATTGGTTTTTTTTACTGAAAGATAAACACTTTTGGGCAGCCTTTAAAAACAATATTATTGTTATGATTTTTTCTATTGTAATCCAAATTCCCCTTGGCACAGCACTTGCAACTTTTATCGAGTTTTCTGGTAAGAAATCAACAATATTCAAAGTTGTCTGGTTTATTCCTATGTTGATGTCGTCGGTTGCTATAGGATTCTTGTTTTCCTATGTACTTTCGAGTAATGGTGGGGTCATTAGTACTATTTCAAACTTTTTTGGCGGTAAAAATATTGATTTATTGGGAAATCCCCAAACAGTTCTTTATACTATTATTGGAATTATTGCTTGGCGTTTCACTCCTTTTTATATGGTGTATACCATGGCTGCTTATTCTGGAATTCCAGAAGAAGTCTATGAAGCTTCTCTCATTGATGGTGCTAATAGAAGTCAGTATTTTTGGAAGATAGCACTGCCTCTTCTCAAACCAGCGCTCTATACCGGAGCTATTATGTCGATGGTAGGTTCTCTGAAGTATTTCGATTTAGTGTTTGTTATGACTGGTGGTGGACCTGGGACAGCTTCAGAATTGATGGCAACCTATATGTATAGAGAGTCTTTTAAAACGTTCAATATGGGGTATGGTTCAACTGTTGCAGCTGGTATGTTTATTTTGATTTCCCTTATTGCAATTATTACCTTTAAACTATTACAAAAAAATCAGGAGACTAATTAATATGGTGAGATCTAAATACAAAATTAAAATTTCATGGATAGTTGCCATTATTTTGGCAGTAACTTATTTTTTAATTTCAATTATTCCCTTTATTTATATGATATTAAATTCTTTTAAAGGTAAGTTTGAAATATTAGTTAATGGCGTTTTTTCCATACCAACTAAATTTGATATATCTAATTTTATTACAGTTTTAAATGGGGGATTTTTTCATTATTTATTAAATAGTATATTAGTATTAGTTGTAACATTAATATTTCTTTTGTTTTTCACAGCATGTGCTTCATATCCATTATCCCGTTTTAAATTTAAGTTTTCTGGCACTATATATGTTATAATTATTGCATGTATGTCAATTCCTGTTCATATTACATTAATTCCTATTTTTAAAATGACTAACGTTATAGGTTTATATGATACTATTTGGTCATTAATTGGCCCCTATATTGCATTTGGGGTTCCAATATCTGTTTTTATATTGACTAGTTTTATGAAAGGACTTCCAAAAGAAATGGAAGAAGCGGCAGAGATTGATGGATGTAATAAATATAAAACTTTTTTTAATATAATACTTCCTCTTTCTACTCCAGGTCTTTCAACACTTGCAATATATAATGGAGTAAATATATGGAATGAATTTATTTTTGCTTACACTTTAACACAATCTGCACCTAACAGGACTTTGCCTTTAGCAATTTGGGAATACCAAGGACAATATGCAATGAATATCCCTATGATTATGGCTGTTTTATCTTTAACAATATTACCAATGGTGATACTTTTTATCTTTTTTCAGGATAAATTAGTCAAAGGAATAACTGCTGGTGCTATAAAAGGTTAATTATGAGAAAAATCACAAAATGGACATTTTTAGTAACAGGTAATTCTGAAGATTTTTCAATTTTAAGAGTTCTTTAAAAGGAAATTTGGTGTACAGTAAAGGAGCGATAAATGGAAAGACGAAGTGTAAAGAAACGTCGATTAAAATTAAATCAAAAGATTTATTTATATACAACGGTAGCTTTTTGTCTTTTTTCCATTTTGTTGCTCTCTGCTACTATCTTGCTTTTGCAACATGAATCGAATAAAAATACTATAAATGAAGAACAGGAGATAATCGAGAGAGAATCTAACAATTTTTCAAAGTCAATCCAATCATATATTAATCTTTCTTATGCTTTGTCTCTTTCTCCTAGTGTTCAAGAATTCTTGGAAGCAACTAAAGATAATAGTAATCTCTATTATGACAAAAATGATATTGCTCGCAGTAGTGTGAAGAGTATCTGCGAGGCAGATAGCAATCTCTTTTTTGTTACAATATTTGACCGAGAAATTGATGATTATATTTTTGCTTGTACCAGCCATAGTTTAAAGACGATGGAACCGAAAGTTTCCTACAATAATGATTTCCATAACAGGGTTCCCTTCAACGACAGTAGTTTTAGTCTATCTTTTTCCAATAGTTATTTTCCTAAAGAAAATCCCTATTTGAATATATACTTTCCCATTAATTCTGCTACGACTTTAAACCACACCATCGGATATCTCTGTTTTGCTGTTGAAGACCAAACACTACAAAATATAATAGAAAATAAATCTTCTCAAATGGTTCTTACTCAAGAAGGGAAAGTAATAGCATCTTCCCTAGAGAGTGATTTTTTAACCGATAAGTTACAAGGAACGAGCGGATTCTATAAAGGGGAAGGGAGCTACTATTTTTACCATAAAGTTGACGGAACAACATTATTTTTAGTCGATTACATCAATGCCAATATCCTTACCAGTTTCCTGCCTGAAATATTTTTGCCTCTTATTTTATTAATAATTATGTTTTTAGTGATATTTTTCTTTATTTTTAGAATACTCCTGTTTAACGCTTACACTCCTATGAACATTGTTGTTAAAGCTATGAAAGAAGTAAAAGATAACGGTAATGTACAACATCAAATTGATTATGAAACTTTTGGTCCAGATTTTACGCAAATAGCAAAAGGGTTTAATGAGATGATGGATGAAATCAATATTTTGATTATTCAGGTTAAAGAAGAGCAAAAAACAAAAGAGCGATTAAGATACTATATGCTTCAAGCTCAGATCAAACCTCATTTTCTCTATAATACATTAGAGTGTATTCATTGGCAGGCCTTAGCTGATGGTAATGAAACCATAGCTACCATGGTTATAGCGCTTGGCGCTTATTATAAAACGAGCTTAAACAATGGAAATGAAATCATAACGCTTAAAAAAGAAATAGAACTGACCAATAATTATTTGGTGATTCAAAACATGAGATTTGGAGATATCCTTGAAAGTAACTTTGCTATAGATGAAGACTTTATGTCTCTTTTAATTCCTAAAATAACATTACAGCCATTGGTGGAAAATGCAATTTATCACGGAATTAGAGTAAAGATGGGAAATAAAGGCGTTGTCAACCTTACCTGTAAACGGGATGGGAAATTTTATTGTTTATATTTATCTGATACGGGTTCTGTTAAAAGCTTAAAGTCAGCAAGTGAAATCAATGCTACTTTCTTGGAGAAAAAACCTTCACAAGGTTATGGGATTTATAATGTAGATAAAAGGTTGCAATTGTACTGTGGTAAGGATTGTGGACTTACCTATTTTGATAATAATCAGGGTGGAATAACAGTTGAGATAAGACTATTACGGTTGGAACAAAAGGGGTAAAAATGTATAAATTGCTTCTCGTTGATGATGAAATAATGATAAGAAATGGTATAAAGGCAGCTATTGATTGGCTTCCTTTAGGTGTTGATGAAGTTTTTACCGTGGCTAGTGGTATTGAAGCTTTGAAATTATTAACCACTCAACATATTGATATCATGTTTAGTGATATTAATATGAATGAAATGAATGGATTAGAACTCATAGCAAGATGTAAAAGGGATTATCCAGAGGTAAGGATAATAGTTTTATCAGGATATGATGATTTTGAATATGCAAGAGAAAGTCTTCGACTTGATGTACTCGATTATTTATTAAAGCCTATCGGAAAAGAAATATTAATTGATGTCATAAAGAAACAAGTTAAATACTTAGATGATTTATCTATTTCTAAACGAAAAGAGCCTTTTATCCATCGTACAGTTGGAACAGAATTACAAATTAATTTCCAAGAGATATTTGTAAAACTCTTTCATGGAAAGTCTCTATCAGATAAAGAGCAAGGGCTACTCAATTTAAATATGTTTTTTGATCCAGATCAAATAGTCCAAGTTGTAACACTTTTCAGTTCAACTGAAATGTATAATGCCAATAGGGACTATCTCAATGGTAATATATTAATGCAAGTCTGCATAAAAATAGTTGATACTAAAGAAATAGGCCTGAGCATCAGAGAAAGTAATAAAAAAATAATATTAATCTTTTTTACTAAAAGCTTAAAGGTACCTATTGAAGAAATAATAAATGATATAAAAAAAGATATTGTTTTAAAAGGATACAATCCTCCTTCTTTTAGAATTGGAAGCAAAGTAAAAGGTTTAGCACATCTCAATATTTCCTATAATGAAACTACTTTTACAATCAATGAAAAAAGAGAAGAGTTACGGAAGGATTATCAAATAAAGCAATCTTGTTTTAATAAAGAAGAGTACTCTGATTTATTTATTAAAATTAAAAATACAATGTGTCATGTAATAATGGATAAAAATCAAGTTATGATGCAATTTGATGAATTTGTTAAGTCCCTATTGGTATTCAATATATCCACTGATGAATTACGTCATTATTGCTTTGAATTGACGAGTGATTTATATTATGAATTTTATGATAAAAGTCATAAATCTATGCAAAAAGGAAAGATGAAGGATCTCATGGAGGCTCTTACTCTTGCTACTAAAGATGATGCACTCTCCATAACCAAGGGTTCCATAGAATTTTTATATATTGAAGAAGAGCAATTACAATCCAATGATGTCATTAGTAATGCTACATCATATATAAAATGTAATTTGAATAAAGATATTGGTGTTTCTTTCTTAGCTAAGAAGTTCAATTATACATCAAATTATTTTTCAAGGCTTTTCAAAAAAGAAATCGGCATGGGATGTAATGAATATGTTACAAAAATGCGCAATGAAAAGGCTCAATATTTACTCAACAATACAAATTTTCCAACAGGTAAAATTGCTGGAATGTTAGGTTTTCACGACATAAACTACTTTTCCAGTGCTTTTAAAAGAAACTTTGGACTTTCTCCGACAGCCTATCGTAAAGAAAATAGAACTCATAAGAATTAATACGATAGTTTTTTCAATAAAATAGATGGAAAATTTAATATCTATCATTGCAATGCGATGATATAGTTACGTTATAAAAGGAGCTATTTAATGAGTGAATATATTAAATTTGATAATATCGATCAAATAACATCAATGACTTCTGCTCGTTTAGCAAAGGTGAGAGAGGCTGTTTTACAAGAAATCAAAAGGAATCCACCCGTTCACCTCAATACTGAATGGGGATGTTTGGCAGCGGTCTCAAATGATGAAGTTGAAGATTTCATTACAAACCTTATGCAAAAAATGAGTTTAACTGAAAAAGTCAATCAAATGTCAGCAGACTATACTCCCGCTATTTCAACGTTTATCTATGACCGTTATAACAGTGGAGCGTATTATGCTGGTGAAGATATAAAGAATAACATTCCAGCAATTAAGTTTACTGATGGACCAACAGGCGTTGTAATGGGGTATCATTCAACTGCTTTTCCTGTTTCAATTGCCAGAGCTGCAACTTTTGATAAAGAATTAGAGCAAAAAATCGGAGATATTATCGGTATAGAGTCAAAAGCTGGTGGTGCTAATTTCTTTGCCGGTGTATGTATGAATCTTTTGAGGCATCCTGGTTGGGGACGGGCTCAAGAAAGCTATGGAGAAGACCCCTTCGTTCAAGGTGAAATGGGTTCTGCCTTAACCATAGGTGTTCAAAATCATGTAATGGCCTGTATTAAGCATTTTGCAGCCAATAGTATTGAAAATGCTCGTTTTAGAGTGAGTGTTGAGCTAAGTGAAAGAGTTCTGAGAGAAATGTATCTTCCTCATTTTAAAAAATGCATCGATAGCGGTGCCGCTTCCGTAATGAGTGCCTACAACAAATTGAGAGGTGAATGGTGTGGACACAATGCATACCTCCTGAGCGAAATCTTAAAAAAGGAGTGGGGTTTTCAAGGTTTTGTCATGTCTGACTTTGGTTATGGAATTAGAGGAACTGTCGACCCAGCAAATGCCGGACTCGATATTGAAATGAATACAACGCAGTTTTATGGACATAAGCTTGTAGAAGCTGTGGAAAATGGTGAAGTTGCTGAAGACAAGATTGATGATGCGGTGAGAAGGATATTAAGAGAAAAGATACGCTTTGCCCATGTTGAAGAAGGGAAAGTGTACAGTAAGTCTGATGTAGGAAATGAAGAGCATGCAAAAATAGCCCTTGAAGCTGCGAGAAAGTCAGCAGTACTTCTAAAAAATGAAGGATTATTACCTTTTAAGAAAAATAAATTTAAGAAGATTTTAGTTGTAGGAGATCAAGCATTACTTGGAAGTGTTGGAGATTGTAAAGGAAGTTCCGCAGTTTATCCAAGTTATATTGTTTCAGCATTAGATGGCATTAAGAAAGCGGCTGGCTCGGAGATTGAAGTTGAATTTGTTAGAGGGATAATTCCTGATGAAGTCAGACAGAAAGGAAAAAATTGTGATGTTGTTGTCGTTTTTGTCGGTTTGACACATCTTGATGAAGGTGAATATTTCCTTCCTTCAAATGATGCTCCTCAAGGCGGCGATCGACTTAATCTTTCTCTTCATGCGACAGATATTGAAATTATTGAAGCTGCAACTGAAGGTAATGAAAATACTCTTGTAGTACTTCAAGGCGGCAGTGCCATTCAAGTTGAGCCATGGTGTAATGATGTAAAAGCAATTTTAATGCAATGGTATCCTGGAATGGAAGGAGGGACAGCACTTGGAGAAATCATCTTTGGTGAAGTAAATCCAAGCGGTAAACTTCCTGTAACAATTCATGCAACTCCTCAACAATTACCTTATTTCGGTTTGCATCTGGATACGATTAATTATGATTATTATCATGGCTATTTTGCAGCTGATAAATATAATCAAAAAGTGACTTATCCCTTTGGGTATGGGCTGAGTTATACACAATATGAGTATTCATCTCTTTGTATTGAAGCTATTACCGATAAAGAAATTACTATCAGTGTGGATGTTCAGAATGTTGGACAAGTAGATGGAGAAGAAATTATTGAAGTGTATGTTGGGTATATCAATCCAATTGTGGAGCGTCATATAAAAGATTTAAGAGGTTTTAAAAGAGTTTCATTAGCACCTGGAGAAAAAAAGAAAGTTGAGATTTTTATTTTGTTAAGGGAACTTGCTTATTATAATGACACTGACAAGAATTGGAAAGTAGATCCTATTACCTATATAGCCTATGTTGGGGGATCTTCTGATAATCATGCTCTATTACACACAAAATTCGAATTACAAGGAAGGGTTTATGAGAGATAAAAAATGGGCTGAAGCTAAAGAATGAGTAAATCAAATGAGCATTGACGAAAAAACATCATAATTTTGATTTGATGTTCCTGCAATACCAAGACTTGGT
>JAENWH010000416.1 GCA_016650135.1 Peptostreptococcaceae bacterium | reverse complement strand
TTGGAGGATTCACCTTCCAACGATGGATGCCGGAACTCAAAGGAGCTATGAGCAGTGCATTCGGCAAACCGACTGTAGCCTTAAATGAAATGCCAAAACTTGACTACCTTGATACAGATGGCTATAAAATCAAATTCAGTGTAGGCGGAAATGAAGCCGTCATTACTGTTGACCCAGAAAACCCTGAAGTTGTAAAAATCGTAGATAATAACGGGAAGGAAATAAAGCTGATTCCAACAGAAATTTCTCATTCCTATAAAATGGATGACGAACGATTCAGCGCTTGCCTGCTTCAGCCAACAAAGGATAAGGATGGGGGAATCTATTACGTTTTTTCTGCTGATATGCAAAATCACCAATGGCCATTGAGAATCACCAATAATGGCGTACTGTTCCTAAATGGGCTTGGCGCTTTGGTTGATCTTGACAAAGTTCCAACAATAGGATGGGAAAATAACGGCTCCTGGGGTAGTGGTCGTGGTTATATCTTCTCAAGAAGCATTCCGATGCTGAAAGACACTCTACTACTAGGTCACGGCGCAGATACATATTGTATATACTTTCCGCATAAAGATTACGTGGGTAAGTACAATGCAGGTATAGATTTAAATATGATTTTTGATAAACCTCATAACATGTATCTAGGTATGGCGTTAGATACTGGCGGATTATCCTTTCTAGCTATGCTGGCTTTTTGGGGGATTTATATTGTTCAAAGCGGAGGATTATATTTCCGTTCAAAATTCAAAACTTTTAATGAATACGTTGGAGCGGCCATCATGTTTGGTGTTTGCGGTTTCATGGCTGCAGGGTTTGTAAATGACTCAACCGTTTCTACATTTCCAATGTTTTATGGATTGCTTGCCACAGGCATTGCAATCAATTATATAAATAAACGCAACTTAAGCAATTCTGAGAAAGGATAAATCATGGCGAAAATAAAAGAGAAATCAAGTCACCCGACTGTTGCGGCGCTGGCACAAGAAAAGGATAAGAATGCGCTAATTCAAATGAGTGAAGCCCCAAAAATTGATGAGGATACACGCTGGTTCCAAATGCTGCCTGCTGTATTTTTTACAGCCTTCATTATAATTATCACAAGAATGCATGTTTACACAAGAGACATAAGCCAGTTTTACTGGAGTGGTCAAGTGGCAAATGCCCAGTTTTCCGACTTTTTTAGTTATTTTAAAATGGTTGCCATTGTTGTTTGTGCCGTCCTTGCCCTATTATTTCTGCTCTACAGAGTATTAACCCAGTCATTATACATACATAAAAGCGTTTATTACTATCCTATGATGGTATATTCCCTTTTCGTAATACTTTCTTATGCTTTCTCTGATTATAAGGAGTTCGCTCTTTGGGGCTACAACGACAGATTCGAGGGTACAGTTACCCTTCTTGCTTATATGGTAATGCTTTTCTACATTATAAATACCGTGAGAACAGAAAAAAATGTAAAAGCTATCGTATATTCAGTAGCTGCCAGCAGTTTCGCTCTTGGGCTTCTTGGTGTCAGCCAGGCCGGCGATTTCGACTTTTTCCGAACAACCTTCGGCAAAAAACTTATCACTCCAAGCTGGTTCTGGGATCAAGTGGATAGCTTAAACTTTACTTTCCAAAACAAGGAAATCTATCAAACCGTATACAATATCAACTATGTTTCGTTTTATCTAACCCTGCTGATTCCTTTGTTCGGTCTGTTGTTCATCTACTCCATGACCGCAGGCAAAGAAGACCGCATTTACAAGAAATTAATCTGGGGTCTGCTGTTTGGTCTGGCCGTGTTCAATCTGATCGGTTCAGCCTCCTCTGGCGGCCTGATGGGCATGGCTGTGGTTGTCTTCGTCGCTGCCATCGTGCTGAACAAAAGAATCCTTCAATGGTGGAAGCCGATAGGTATTCTTGTCATCATCACCCTGCTAATCGGTGGCATAACCTTTCAGCGTTGGATGCCAGAATTCACAGGGGCATTGAATGGTGTTACATCTGCAGAAGAAGAAATGCCAAAACTTGACTACCTTGACACGAATGGTAATGAGATTAGGTTCAGCTTTGGCGGGAATGAAGCCGTCATCACTGTTTACCCTGAAGATCCAAAAGCCGTAAAAATTGCGGATAAGGATGGGAAGAAAATAGACCTGATTCCAACAGCGGTTTCCCCTATCTACAAAATGGATGACAAAAGATTCAGTACCTGCCTGCTGCAGCCGGCAAAGGATAAAAACGGGGAGAACTACTTTATCTTTTCATCCGATATGCAAAAGCAGCAATGGCCATTCAGAATCACTGACAATGGGGTTATGTTCTTTA
>JAENWH010000112.1 GCA_016650135.1 Peptostreptococcaceae bacterium | reverse complement strand
GGAGACAGACAAATACAAGCTGAGTCAGGCGATTTACAACATCTTGACTAATGCTTATAAATACACCAACCCCGGTGGTAACGTTAGGATAAGCTACATCGTGAACGAAGGGAATCTTATTCTTAAAATCCAGGATACAGGGATTGGAATTAAAGAAGAAGATTTGGAAAAAATTTTTACTGCCTATTACCGAAGCGCTGCCGCAGCAACAAAAGGCGAAGGCATCGGTCTCTATATCGCAAAAGAGAATATTGAGCGGCTAAATGGCACAATATCTGTCACCTCCAAAAAAAACGCAGGGAGCACCTTTATAATTAAGGTTCCCCTGTCAAGCCCATTATAAGCATCCGACATTGGGTTTGTGAAAAAATTAACGCCTGCGATTTGTGGGTTTTTCATAATTCGACCTGTGGATAACTTTTCTTATTATGTCATATTCTAATTCTTCCCTTGATTGCTGTCAATTAATTTTCCGTAACCAACTAGTGACCTCTTATTCTTCATTTATCCACAGGTTACATGTGAATAAATGAAATTCCAAATGACTGATTGCAAGGGTTCTCAAAATTGTAAGCCCAATATCGGATGCTTATAATGGGCTTGAAGCCTTTTAATTGCTTCATCTGTGCTGTCCTTACTTGCAAAAGCTGTCAGTCTGAAGTAGCCCTCGCCATTTGGTCCAAAACCAACACCTGGTGTCCCGACGATATGATACTCACTGAGCAATTTATCAAAAAAACTCCACGAATCCATTCCGTCCGGCGTCTTTAACCAGATATATGGCGCGTTAATTCCGCCGAAAACCTGATAGCCAAGTCTCTCAAGGCAATCATTGATAGCCTTGGCATTTTTCATATAATAGTTGATTTGTTCTTTGATCTGGCTCTGACCAGCATCCGAGTAAACCGCTTCGGCAGCTCTTTGTATAATATATGGAACACCGTTAAACTTGGTGGTCTGCCTGCGGTTCCAAAGCTTATTAACCTCCACAGAATCCCCTGCCGCGGTATAACCAATCACTTCCTTTGGTATTACAGTATAAGCGCATCTAGTCCCTGTGAATCCTGCAGTTTTTGAAAAACTTCTGAACTCAATAGCAACTTCCCTGGCTCCTTCAATTTCATAAATGCTGTGTGGCACATCCTCATCCTGAATATAAGCTTCATAGGCTGAATCAAATAAAATGATTGCATTATTGGCCTTTGCATAATCCACCCATTTCTTCAGCTCGGTTTTCGAAATAGTTGTCCCTGTCGGATTGTTAGGAAAACAAAGATAGATCAGTTGAACCTTACCCTCAGGCAATGCCGGGATAAATCCATTTTCAGCTGTACAAGGCAGATATGTTATATCGCTCCATTTGCCATCTGTTCCCAGAATCCCGGTTCTACCTGCCATTACGTTTGTATCTACATACACTGGGTAGACAGGATCCGTCACTGCAATTCTATTCTCAAGACCAAATATTTCCTGTATATTTCCAGTATCTATCTTGGAGCCATCGCTCACGAAAACTTCGTCAACCGAAAAATTTATTCCACGTGCTTCATAATCAAACTTGATAATCTTCTCAATCAAAAAACCATACCCTTGTTCAGGCCCATAACCTCTGAATGTTTTTTCAGAAGCCATCTCATCTACCGCTTTATGCATGGCTTCAATGATCGCCGACGCCAGTGGCAGTGTAACATCACCAATTCCCAGTCTGATAATTTTGGCATCAGGATTTTCCTCCGTGAACAAACTGACCCTTCTCCCTATTTCAGAAAAAAGATAGTTACCTGGTAATTTCAAATAATTCTCGTTAATAATTGTCATAATTCCTCCAAACCCATTATAAGCATCCGACATTGGGCTTCCTTTTTTGCGAAGCCTTGCAAATGCTCACTCTAATTTTATATAATCCACAGCTCTCCTGTGGACAAAATCCTGCAGTCAGATTATTTTTACATTTTTTTAGATCTTTTTAACTTTTCCCCAAATCTTATCCACAAGCAACCTGTGGATAACACTTTTTCAATTCGTTGGAATTTCAACCTTTTTTAAAAACACAAGCCCAATGTCGGATGCTTATAATGGGCTTAAGGTTGCAAAATAGTCAACTGGGGTTTCCGCACGCCTGATCAGTTTGGTTGAGCCGTCCTCTTTCAGCAGAATCTCCGCCGAACGCAACTTACCATTGTAGTTGTACCCCATCGAAAATCCGTGTGCTCCCGTGTCGTGCAAAACCAGCAGGTCACCAATCTCAATTTCCGAGAGCATTCTGTCCACTGCAAACTTGTCATTATTCTCGCAAAGGCCACCGGTTACATCATAAATATGATCACATGGCTGGTTTTCCTTGCCCATTACCGTAATATGATGATAAGATCCGTACATAGCCGGACGCATCAGGTTTGCCGCACAGGCATCAAGCCCGACATATTCCTTGTGTGTATGTTTTTCGTGAAGCACCTTGGACACCAGACAGCCATAAGGCCCCAGCATAAATCTCCCCAACTCGGTATAAATGGACACATCTCCCATACCGGCAGGAATCAGAATTTCTTCATAAACTTTTCGGACGCCCTCTCCAATCAAAAGAATATCAGCCGCCTTTTGTTCAGGCCGATAAGGAATGCCAATACCACCGGAAAGGTTTATAAATGTAATATGTGCACCTGTTTCTTCTTTCAACTCTACGGCCGTCTGAAAAAGTATTTTTGCCAGCGCAGGGTAATATTCATTTGTGTCTGTATTACTTGCTAAAAAAGCATGTATGCCGAAATTCTTTGCCCCTTTATTAATGAGAATTTTAAAGCCCTCAGTTAGCTGCTCCCTGGTGAAACCATATTTTGACTGGGCAGGTGTATCCATAATGAAGTTATTTATCACAAAATCTCCGCCCGGATTATACCTGCAACTTATCGTTTCTGGTATCCCCGCAACCTTCTCCAGAAAATCTATATGTGTAATATCATCCAGATTAATCACAGCTTTCATGGATTTGGCAAGCACAAAATCCTCAGCAGGGGTTACGTTTGAGGTAAACATGATATCACCCTTCTGAAATCCAACCATTTCTGACATCAGAAGCTCCGTATAGGAAGAGCAATCAACACCGCAGCCTTCCTCTTTCAGGATTTTCAGAATAGCAGGATTAGGGGTCGCTTTTACTGCGAAATATTCTTTAAACCCTTTATTCCAGGAAAAAGCTTCTTTTAATTTTTGTGCATTTTCACGTATTCCCTTTTCGTCATACAGATGAAACGGTGTGGGGTATTCCTCCACTATTTTATTTAATTGTTCCGCATTTACAAAAGTTTTTTTCATCAATTGTCGATTCCTTTCATTTTCATTTTGATATAGATCAGCTTATTAATTCTGATTCACTTCGAATTTTCCCCACGATTTCAAGCAGCCTGATTTTATCAACTTTCACTATCTTTCACGATTTCTATCAGCCTGATTTCATTTTTCATGGATTCCTTAAATAAATCCACCAGATTTTTCTTTCTGGAATACAGACAGGTCGAATTCTCACCTTCTTCAATATCTCCCGTCAGCACATTTGCCGAATCAGCAATAAGACCTATCTGGTGATGATTCTTTTTCCCGTAATACACAGTTGCGCCTTCCAGGTAAAAGGGTGGATTTGTGATCAAAACCATCTTGATGCCTCGCGCTATCGCCTCCCCAATATCAGGAATTATTGTTTCAAGTATCTGGTCAGATACTGATAAATAAACTCGCTCTTTTGCCTCTGAAATCATATGTCTGGCTTTGTTCAGGATATGTGTCTCACCCTTTATGGTAATATATCCTTCCGCTTCCCGGCGTTTTTCAGGAGCCAGCTTCATAAGTTGGGTCTTGGTTTGCACAAGCCTTCTAATCTGATTGTCGCAGAACTCCTCCAGTGAAACCGGGCTGTATTTTACCGGTTGTCCTTCCATGACAAAGGCGCCCCCTTTTTCAACAAGGGCGGAAAGGGAATTATAGGTGTTTGAGCGGGAAATACCTGTCACTTTTGCTGCTTCATACCCATTTAATTCGCCTTCTGTCAGTAATGCCACATAGATGGTGGCTTCCTGCCTGGTAAGGTTAAGTTGTGTCATCAGTTGAATCAGTTCCATTGAGTTGATCTCCTTGTCAATTAGGGCGAAAAATATTTAAATCATCGCGTGGTTGTAAAATTAGTTGTACTATTTAGGAACACTATATCGGATTTTTGGTTTTTTGTCAATAACTATTTCAAAAAAAGGAGCCACTCAGCTAGAGCCTGGTGGCACTCTTTTTGCATATTTCGACATTTTGCGCAAAAAGAGTGCCACCAGCCCCTATCTGAGTGGCTCCACTTTATAAGTCTTTCATTGAACATTTCAGGGATATTAGGTATAATAAATTATATATATATTTAGGCAGAGAAATCCTGCTCCAATTGTGGCGCTAAGGCCATAGCCCCGGTTCAGATTTCTGTTTTAAATGTGGGGTAAAAATTTAGGTATAAAACCCTTACTGGCTTTTTAGAGAAGGAGAAAAAATGATAAAAGCATATCGTATAATTATTTCAATACTCGTAATTTCTCTGGTGATTGTTTCCGGAGCCTGGCTAAGCACGGGGATTTTTAAAGATAAAAGTGAATTTTCTGCCACAGGAGTGATGGAAAAGTTCAATACAATTAGTGAATTGAATTCAATTGAAATGTATTTCAATGAAATTATAGATTATAATAATGCAAAATTCTTTAAAGAATTGAAGCTTCCTTTTACTGAAAAGTCTTTTATGTTCAAGGTTGAAGCAAAAGTTAAATCTGGAATAGATTTGTCCGCAATTAAGGAAAAAGATATCATAATTAAGGATAAATCCATATCTATCAAATTGCCTCAACCTAAAATCACGTCCAAAGAAATTCTATCCTATAAGTTTTATTACGAGAAAGACGCTCTGTTCAACGAGGTAACAACAGAGGACACTTTAACCGCTCTGAGCACTTTTAAAGACAGCTTAGGGAAGCAAGCTCTGGATAGTGGGATTACAGAAAAAGCAATAGGAAACACAAAACTGTATGTTGAAAATCTTCTCTATTCAATGGGCTTTGAATCTGTCAACGTTACTTTTTCAAAGTAGAATCCAGATTAGCTTTTTAATTTTCATATTCTGTACCTTCTCTGTAGGTTTGCACTACCTTGATTATTTTCGAAATATCAAACCCTGCAGAAGATACAAAGGAAATCAGCTCCTGATACAACCCCTCACTGACATTTGGCTCCCGGGATATCATTGGTGCTGTTCTTGGATTTACTGCTAAATAGTCCCATTTGCTTTTCTCCATTCCGTCTCAAAAGGAAAAACGAAATCCATTCCAAGCTCATTCCGAATTTGTATCAGCTCTTTCCTGACCGCTTCTCCCAGAGGAACACCTTTGTCCTTTCGATCCAGCCAGACTAAGTATTCCTTCTCCCCTGCTGTATAAATCCGTTTCTCTCCTGGAGCAACCTTGGATGACCGTAATTGTCTTAAAATATCGCCGGTAATTTTTTCAAAGATTTCTCTGCCCATAAAGGCTTCCGGATCTATGACCATAAAGAAATGTCCTGTGGCTCGTAGCCAATCATTCTGCAGGCTACTAAATCAAGTGCCGCTGCATTGGTGGATGCAAAAATCCTTGAAGTTTTTACCGGCTTGCCAATCGCAGAAGGTCCTCCGTCTAAACTATAGACTGCATCCATAATAGAAACCGCCGGCTTGACACTCTGATGGATATCCAGAAAAACCTCAGACAATTCAAATTCATTTCTGGTCCACATGTGAATCTTCTGCTTATAACCGCCTGGCAGACAGCCAAACATATTTTTGAGAGCTCCCGACAAACGCAATGCAGCATGAGTTTTCAGTTTACACGCATTGATTACCATATCCACATCTAAAAGCATCTTTGGTATATAGAGTTCTTTAAGTCCCTTTAGTCCTGAATCTATTCGAACCAAAGCCTCTTTTTCGAAGGGAACCAGGGAAGCGTTATACTTTTCCGCCACCTCAGAAATCCTTGTTGTCTTAAACGCTTTCTCTGTCATGCCTTTCTGATAAAAGGCAGAAGCTTCCCCTATCAATATTCTGCAGTGATGTTCCGATAACATTCTGCACAATGCATCTATCAAAGCGTAATAAGTGACGGTGTGTTGCTCTGGCCTGTTTTGTCCCATCAGATTCGGCTTAATCAATACCTTTTTATTATCGGGCAATTCAAAACCTATCCTTTCAAAGGATTCCTTTACAGCCTTGTATACTTCTTCAAGTTCATATGCACTGCATTTAACAACGGATACCTTTTCCATTACCGTCTCCTTTTATTTTTCTTTCATTCGACTGGCAGCATATTCAATATTTTTTATTTAACCTGAATTCCCTATTTAAATTAGCGTAGACAATTGTTTTACCACCATTATGCTTGAATACTAGAAAATACCTATATTTCAAGTGTTTTTGATGCCAAATTTTATGAAAATCCTTCTTGCATTTTTTTCTTGTATACGC
>JAENWH010000128.1 GCA_016650135.1 Peptostreptococcaceae bacterium | reverse complement strand
TATTTCGGAATTTGTATCAGCACAGACACGACGATACCTGCAAAAAATTATTGGAACAGGGAACAATCACTTTATAATATGGGTCTTTATTCATATATAAAAGAGTATAACTGGGGACTTCCAATTGCTTATGCACAAAAGTTGGCATTTATGTTTAAAAGAGCTGGAAATGTCTATGGAATTGATGAAAAATTGCTGATGGCAATCGCTCACAAGGAAAGTACATTTAATGCTGACGCTCAGTCAAGAGTTGGAGCCATTGGTATGATGCAAATCATGCCGGCAACAGGATCAAGATATGGCTTGTCTAGAACACAGTTGCTGGATCCTAAAATAAGCATCAACGTAGGCGCAATGATTATCTCTGAGAGAATCACCGCATACGGCGGAGATGTGGTTAAAGGCTTATCAGCCTATAATCAGGGTTCTGTTACAGTAAACAGAGGCTCATACTCCACAGGCTACTCATCCCGGGTACTTTCTGCAAACGCCGGAGTAAGCAACTTCTTAGCAACCAATGGTTACGTTGTTAAGTAGAAAAAATCACAACAAAAAGCATATTATATAGAAATAGAAAATACCGGAGATTTCTTCGGTATTTTTGCTTTTAAAAAGAAATAAAACAGGATTTGTGTTATAATAATTTTTGGATTGAAGTCAAGGAGGAAATAATATGAATGAATTTGAAATAGTCCCTTTTAAATTAAAAAGTGGTGCCTTTTATATATTAGATCAGACAAAGTTGCCGGAATCGGAAGAATATTTACAAATTGAATCGAAAGAAGAGATATATGATGCCATATTCAAATTAAAGGTAAGGGGAGCTCCTGCGATTGGAGTTGCAGCGGCGTATGGACTTTGGGTTTCAACAGAAGAAATTGATGCTGACAATTTTCCGGACTTTTTCTCGGCTTTCTTAAAGATTAAGGATTACATTGGGGCATCAAGACCTACTGCGGTAAATCTTTTATGGGCCTTGGACAGAATAGAGAACAGGCTGTCAAGAATATGCGATGAGGAGAATTTTTCCAATGATGCCAAATTTTCAAAGATTCAAATCAGAAAAATGATTTTCGAAGAAGCCGAAAAAATCAGGATGGAGGATGAAGCCGCATGCTACTCCATGGGCGAATTCGGGCTGTCGCTTTTAAAACCGGGTATGGGGATTTTAACCCATTGTAATGCAGGAACTATTGCAACATCTAAGAATGGAACCTGCCTTGCGCCTGTTTATCTGGGCACAGCCAGGAAATACGATTTTAAAATTTTTGCGGATGAGACAAGGCCCTTACTGCAGGGAGCAAGGCTGACCGCCTGGGAACTTCAGAAGGCTGGGATAGATGTTACCCTGATATGCGACAATATGGCTTCCATAGTAATGAAAAACGGGTGGATTGATGCTGTGGTTGTCGGATGTGACAGACTGGCGGCAAACGGAGACGGAGCAAACAAAATAGGTACATCAGGAGTGGCAATATTGGCAAAGGAATATGGAATACCTTTTTATATGTACGTTCCTACATCCACCATTGACCTTTTAACGCCAACGGGATCGGACATCAAAATTGAAGAGCGAGATGGCGAAGAAATAACAAAAATGTGGTATGAAAAACCAATGGCGCCGGAAGGTGTGAAAACCTACAACCCGGCATTTGATATTACGGATGCGGAATATATTACGGCTGTTATTACAGAAAAAGGCATTGTTTATCCTCCTTATGATGTAAATTTGAAGAAATTATTTGAGGATGAAAAATGAAGAAAAACAGAAAAATATATTTATTGATGGTATTTGCAGCGCTTTGCTGGTCAGGTGCATTTATTGCCGGGAAATTGTCTGTACCCTACATACCACCTTTTACTTTGACATTTTTAAGATTTTTATTTGCAACGATTATACTGTATGTTATCAAAAAAAAGGTTCGAATTGGAGAAAACTATCTTTTTAAAAGAGAGGATTTACCCGTATTTCTATTTACAGGAATTGTTGGAATGGTTTTTTACCATGCATTCTTTTTTACCGCATTAAAATATACCACTGCAATAAATTCATCTATAATAGCTGCAATGAACCCAATCTTTACGGTTATTATTGCTTATTTATTTGTAAAACAGAAAATTACCAAAAGAATGCTGCTGGGAATAGTCATCTCTTTTGCGGGAGTGGTACTGACAATAACGAGCGGAAAACTTGACTTGATCATAACCTTGAACTTTAACAGGGGAGACATTTTAATGCTGACTGCTGTCATCTCCTGGGCAGCCTATTCAGTTTTCAGCAAGAGCAAAGGCGGTCACATTCCGGCCATGGCGCTTACGTATTACAGTTTCCTGGTCTGCACAATTGTTTGCATTCCTTTGGTCATTTGGGATAAACCCTGGGAATGGATCCACCACGTGCCCTTTAGTGCCCTTTGGGCAGTCCTCTACATGAGTTTGTTTGCGTCAGTTATTGGATATTTGATACAGCAGATAGCTATAAAAGAGATCGGGCCTAGTAGAACCTCGATTTTCATTAATCTTGTACCTGTCTTCTCAATTGTGCTATCCGTTCTCATCTTAGGAGAAACGCTTGAATTAATAAAAATATTTACAGCCGCCGTCATAATAATCGGTGTTTATATTTGTCAAACAGTCGGGAGGAAATAAATGAATTTGTTCCAACGGAATCCAAACAGAGTGGTTATAATGGCGGTGCTTGCTGCATCTTTTTCTTCTATATTTGTTAAGCTGGCAGAAGCGCCCCCTATATTCATCGGATTTTACCGATTGACTTTTGCTTTACCTTTTTTTGCCATAGCGGTTTTGGGATGGCATCGAAAAGAATTGCTGGCTGTGACGAAGCGTGAACTTTTGGGGAGCGGAGTCGCAGGTGTGTTCCTTAGCCTTCATTTTTTATGCTGGTTCACAGCGCTAAATTATACGACGGTTGCAAGTGCAACTGTGCTCTGCCTGACTCATCCGATCATAATTCTAATTGTATCGACTTTGCTTTTTAAGGAAAAAACAAATAAGAAGGCGGTGGCAGGAATTGTAATCGCTCTGATTGGATCGGCGATTATTTCCGGCGGGGATTACAGCTTTTCCTCTTCGGCTTTGCTTGGAGACTTTTTCGCCTTTTGCGGTGCTGTTTTTATGGCACTCTACCTGATGGCCGGTAAAAAATATAGAGACAATATTAATGCAACGGTCTACGTTTTCCTCATATTTACCAGCTGTTGGCTTGTTTTTGGCATTGAGATGCTTGTTACATCTACTCCGTTTTTTGGGTACGATGGAAAAACCTTCTTTTGGGTGTTTTTACTTGCAATAGTATGCCAAATTGGGGCCCATGCTGTTTTTAACTGGTGCTTAGGTTACGTGAAAGCAATCTATATCGCTACTTGGGAAACCTGCGAAGTCATTATTGCGTCCTTGCTTGCTGCATTAATATTTTTCGAAATTCCCTCTATCTGGCAGTATGTGGGAGGAGCTATAACAATCCTAGGACTGATTTATTATAACAGACATGAAGGGGTGCAGGAGGACATTGCCCTGAAACCATAAATATGATAAAATTACTTAGAAAATAAGGTGGGAAAAATTATGGCGTATAAAGTAAAACTGGATATGTTTGAAGGCCCGTTTGATCTGTTGGTTTATTTAATAGAAAACTCGGAAATGAATATTTATGATATTCATATAGCCCTTATTACAAAACAATATTTGGAGTATATAGAAAAGATTAAAGCTTTGGATGTGGCGGTAGCAACAGAATTTATGGTGCTTGCTGCTGTTTTGATTGAAATAAAGTCAAAAATGCTGTTGCCAAGATTTAAACCTGAGGGAGAATTTGGGTTTGAAGACGACCCACGTGCCGAATTAGTCGAAAAGATTTTAGAATATAAAAAATTTAAACAGGCTGCTGAGCTCCTTGACAGACAGGAAGAGTATAACCAAAGTATTTTTGAGAAACCAAAAGAAGATATTACTCAATATACCAGAGAACCAGATGAATATCTAAACCTGGATATTAACCAGTTTGCAGCGGCTTTTACCCTTTTTTTACATAAGAAAAAAAATGTGGAAGAAATAAAGAAAAATTATTCACGAGTTGAAAGACAAAAACTTTCAATTGAAGATAAGATAAAACAGATTTTTAAATTCATAAAAGAGAAAGCGCATAAAAAAATCACTTTTAACGAGCTTTTAGGCGAAGGCGACGGTAAGTATGAAAAGATAGTAACATTCATGTCTGTCCTTGAAATGATTCGGTTAAGAGCCGTACGTGTAAAGCAACCAATAGCGTTTGGAGATATAACAATCAGTATGAATGAAGAAAAAAGGAGGGACGGCCATGACAAGTAAAAAGACAATAAAATCAGCATTTGAATCTATGATGTTCGTCTGGGGAGAACCCTTGGACGTCAAAGTGGCAGCAGAGCTTTTTAATATAAACTGGAAAGATGCCTATGACTATTTTATAGAATTAAAAGAAGAATATGAACAAGAAGGAAGAGGTCTGCAAATCAGAGAAACAAACAAGAACTTTCAATTTGTTACTAATGCTGATAATGTGGAATATATTGAAAGACTTTGTACACCGGTGAAAGAGAAGAGGCTAACGCAACAAGCGCTGGAAGTGCTGGCTATTATAGCATATAAACAACCTGTTACCAAAGGTGAGATAGAATCCATCAGAGGGATAAAATGCGACAGGGTAATAGAAGGACTGACTAAAAAGGATCTCATCGTTGAAGTTGGCAGGTCCAACGGAATTGGAAGACCGATACTATATGGAACAACCGATAGTTTTTTGAGACATTTTGGCTTCACCACAATTAAGGAACTTCCCGCTATTGAAGATATTGCAGGAGCGATGAATTTGGATGATACGGAAGAGATTGTGGAAACGGGGCAATTAACAATAGAGTTTTAAATTGAAATAAAGCAGATGGTTCTCCACCTGCTTTTGTTTTGCTTTGTTTTGCTTTGCTTTGCTTTGCTTTAATTTGATTTGATTTGATTTTGATTTTGATTTATTCGCCTTTATTCGACTTCGGTACGCCTTTAATAACGGATGAATAAACGCAAAAGGTTGGTTAATGTTCGTGTTTAAAGCATAATAACAATATTATTTCAAAATATATTCATAAATATTTATAAAAAACTTAACTATGCTAAAAGACCGTGATATAATTTATTTAAGTTATTAAAAACAAAGAAGGAGCTTAAAATGGTAAGAAGAGTATTTGTTGAAAAAATTAAAGGGTTTGATGTTGAGGCCAAAGGACTTTTCGAAGATATAAAGAACAATCTTGACATTGACGGGCTTAAAGATATAAGAGTAATAAACAGATATGATATTGAAGGATTGGATGAAGTCACTTATATAAATGCGAAGACAACTGTTTTTTCGGAACCGGCAATCGATATGGTTTATGATGAAAAATTACCTGAAAATATTGGAATGAATGTATTTGCAACAGCGTACCTGCCCGGGCAATATGATCAGAGAGCAGATTCTGCGGCTCAGTGTATTAAACTAATTAATTCAAATGTTAACCCGATAGTGAAATTTGCAAGAATAATTGAAATAATAGGCAGAGTATCAGAAGAAGAGTTTGATTTGATTCGGAATTACTGCATTAATCCGGTAGATTCTGAACAGGTAAAAATGGAAAAACCATCAAGATTGAACATGCTGATGGTAATCCCGGAAGATGTTGAAACCGTCGAAGGGTTTATCGGGTTTGATTGCTCCAGGCTTATGGATTACAAAAGTAAAAATGGCTTTGCAATGAGTGATGAAGATATGTTTCTTGTAAAAGATTATTTTGAAAAACAGGAAAAAAGGAATCCTACGATTACAGAATTAAAAGTAATAGATACATACTGGTCGGATCATTGCAGACATACAACATTCCTGACAGAATTAAATGTGATAGAAATTGAAACGGGAATTCACACTAAGTGTATCAGTGATGCATTTGAAGAATATCTTAACATGAGAAAAGTCGTATATGGAGAAAAGGAAGATGCCAGAGATATTACCCTAATGGATCTTGCCTGTATAGGTGCGAAGTATTTAAAGAAAAAAGGATTTGCGAAC
>JAENWH010000140.1 GCA_016650135.1 Peptostreptococcaceae bacterium | reverse complement strand
TATCCAGGAGGGAAGCAAAAGGAACACGTTTTACAAAAGGTAAAACGTGTTCCTTTTGTCATTGGGGGTTGTGTAGTAACGGAACAGAAAACTGGAATAAGCAATCCTTTATTTGCCAAATGTTCATGTGCGATGTGATTCCTTAGACTATGAAGGTAATATCCAAAGCGATAGTTCATTTATTTGAAGGATTTCTGTTCAGATAGTGCCCATTCAACCGACAACGTTGCCAGCCTCGGACAATACAAAATCCCTCATTGTAAAAGCAGCGCAAACGTAGTCTTTTACGCTGCTTATTAGTATAATGAAGGCGAAGAACACTGTAAAGAAGGTTTGTAATGGCTAAAATAAGTGACGCAAATTGAAAGCAAAAATACATAGACCATTATCCATAGCAAGAACGTGAAATGTTCCCAGCTGTTTTTTCTAACGAACGGGGAATTAGATTTTAGCAAACCTTGTCTATTGCCTAAGACATCAGGAATTTGTGACTTTGCAAGTGTTTCGTTTTCTCTTGGTTTACATTCATTGCCTAATTTATAAAATAATAGGAATTACAGAATTAAACATTATAATTTTGCTGAAATGTCGCATTTTTCTAAATGTCTGTAAATAGTTGTCCGAGCAACACCCAATTGACGAGCGACTGCGGATAGATTACCGCCATACTCCTGTAGGAGGCTGAGAAGTGCCTCTTTTTCGTAATAGCTGGCAAATGGGTTTACGTCGGAAACCTTGCTTCGACTCCAATCGGATTTATACATAACAAGCTTTTGAAGACTTTGAGGAAGGTCTGCTTTCATAATTGTGTCATTCGTGCAAAATAACACGGCGTGCTCCAGGCAGTTTTGTAATTCTCTAACATTTCCTGGCCATTTATAGTCGTGAATAAGAAGTTCTTTCACGAGTGGTTCAAGCTTAAGAAGTGGTTTGCCGTGTTTATACGCAAATTGTTCCAAAAAGTAATCAATTAACAACTGAATATCATCTTGGCGTTCTCTTAGTGGGGGAATGGTGATACTGACAACATTTAATCGATAATATAAGTCATCGCGGAATAATCCGTTTGACACAAGCTCTTCAAGCGTTTCATGGGTAGCGGTAATAATTCGAACGTCTACTGGGATGGGTTTTGAACCACCAATCCGCATGACTTCTCGCTCTTGGACAACTCGTAACAGATGAACTTGAAATTCTAAAGACATCTCACCGATCTCATCGAAAAATAAGGTTCCCCCATGGGCCTCCTCAAATTTTCCCTTTTTTCCGCCTTTTGCTGCTCCTGTAAAAGAACCAGGGTCGTATCCGAAAAGCTCACTCGCAATCAATTCTTTCGGGATAGATCCACAGTTTAAAGCAATGAACGGACCGTTTCGTCGATCGTTGATTTGATGGATAGCGTGGGCAAAAAGATCTTTGCCTGATCCGCTTTCTCCAAATAGTAAGACGGGAACGTTTGCTTGCGCGACCATGTTGCATTGGGTCATTGCGGAAAGCATAGTGCTCGATCTTCCAACAATTTCACTCCAAGGGTCCTTCTTAAGGGACAATGTGTGGTGTGCTTTTGTGATATTCCTCGTTAATAGTGATTGCTCATGCAGTTTTTGTTCAATCACTTTAGAAGCCATGACAGCCATCCCTAAGGTGTGGACCTGAGCTCCTTTCCAAGGCCCGGTTACATTAATAACCCCTAGAACTTCCTTAGTTAAAGGGTCACGTACTGGAGAGGACGAACACACCCAGTCATGAATGCCTTCACAGAAATGTTCAGCGGTAAAAATTTGCACAGGATAACCTGTTTTTAAGCTTAGACCAATTCCATTAGTCCCAATGACTTCTTCACTCCAGTTAGAACCTAACAGAAAATTCATGTTTTCAGCTTGCTGTTGAACGTGGTGGTCTCCTCCGAGAAAGATGATCCTCCCCTGTGAGTCACTTAATGTCAAAATGACCTTAGTTTCTTTGGTTTGGATTGATAACTCGCTTAAAGTAGCGATAGAATGTTCATAGAGTACAGAGCGCCCAATGATCGCTTCTATGTCCGCGTTTTTGAGAGGATCATCAGCCTGTTTACGTCGAGGATCAATGCCTGATTGGAGGCAACGTACCCAAGAAGCATGGACAATGGATCGAACTGTAATAGTATCTTGAGAATTACACAAAAATCTGTGTCGTGTCTCTTTTAATAATGCTCGCTGTCTGTCAAGGGCTGAGCTGAATGTAAAATGTGAATTCATTGAAGTCACCACTTTTCAATAAATTTAAATTGACAAGATCCCCATGACTAGGAGGTCTGTTTTGCCGGCTGAGCTAGATTTATGAAAACCTCTTATGCATCAGCCTTTAGGAGAACCTTAAGGGCGTTATCCCGTTTTTCTTCAAAGATATCATATCCTTCAGATACCTTGGATAATGGGAGCGTGTGGGTTATGAGTGGCTTCATATCCAGTTTTCCTTCTTTGATTAAATCAATGAGCGCTGGAATGCCATCACCTTTAACAAGACCCATTCTAATCGTAATATTTGAGATCCAGAGTTTTTGCATCTCTAAGATCTGTGGCTTTTCAAAGACTCCGATTAAAGACACCGTTCCACCCGGTCTTACGCCCTCAATCGCTCCGTTAAAGGTTGGCTCAAAACCATTGGCTTCAATGGTAACATCTGCACCTCGACCGATGGTCATATCTCTTAAAGCCTGGGTCACATCCACTTTTTGTGGATTCAACCCATAGTCAGCCCACCCTTGTTTAATGGCAAACTTCAGCCTAGAATCATCAATGTCTACAGCAACAATTCTGGAAGGTCCCCAAAGACGGACAGTGGCCATGGCACTCATACCGACTGGTCCAGACCCGAACACTGCTACGGTATCTCCTAATTTAATACCACCATTTTCCGAGGCAAAATAACCAGTGGATAAAATATCTCCCACGAATAAAACATCTTCATCCTTCAACCCCTCTGGAATGATATGGCAGCCAGAATCAGCATAAGGAACTCTAACATAATCAGCTTGACAACCATCAATTTTATAACCGAAGATCCAGCCTCCATCGACACAGTGAGAGTATATTCCTCGTTTACAATAGAAACACTCCATGCATTGAGTGACGCAGGATACAACGACCTTATCTCCTTTTTTGAAATTTTTAACATTGGGTCCTATTTCCATAACTTCACCACAAAATTCGTGCCCCATAATCCTTCCCGCTTTGATTTCAGGCATTGCCCCATTTCTAATGTGTTTGTCTGTTCCACAGATTGTTGAGGTGGTTACCCTGATTATTGCGTCTGTAGATCGTAGAATTTTAGGATCCGGTACCTGGTCAAGACTCATGTTCTTTGGACCATGATAAACAAATGCTTTCATTGCATACGCCTCCTGTTATTTATTTCACAAAGCATTTCCAAAAAAAAATCTCTTATTTATGTAATTCTCACGCATCAGAAGATCGACCACTTCAGCAAATATCTCAAGGATTGTATCTTTAGTGGTTCAAGGCTAATTCAAGAAGTTAAGAATAGCTAAAGTTTTCACATATTAACAATAATGATAGTCTGCATAAAAGATAAAAGCAAGTATTTTTCCTGAAAATAGAAGATAGAAAAGTCGTAGTTTAGACGAAGAATTAATAATAGACAAGACCTCCTAGGAGGCCTTGTCTATTTGTGGGCTGATTGAGGTTTTATGAAATACTATTAGATATCAGCCTTTAGGATAACCTTAATGGCGTTATCCCGGCGTTGTTCGAAGATATCGTACCCTTCAGAGACCTTGGATAACGGTAGAGTGTGAGTTATAAGCGGTTTCATATCCAGTTTTTCTTCTTGAATTAAATCAATGAGCATTGGTATACGATTGGCGCTAACCAGCCCCATTTTAATCGTAATATTGGAAATCCAGAGTTTTATTTAACCTACTACACCAAGAAAAGAGCCTAATTTCAGCTATAAGTTAATGAGGCTATTATATAAGTCGATTTCATCTAAACTATATCCCAATATTGGAGTATCATCTGAAAAGCTAGCCGAAGTCATGGTGGAAGTAGTCATACATGGTGGAAATAAAACCATCTTCGAAAATAGAGATATAAGACAGCAACAAAGCATGTTATTTCCGTGAACAAAGCCAAATGTTCCCAGTTGTTTGCGCTACTTGTAGAAAAGATACGATGGTTCCTTTCCAACAGTTGAGACTTGGACTGTTTATTGCGGGGAATGCTATGGTCCCTCAACACGTAACAACTGGTAAATCGTTCATTGTAGAACCTTCCTAGGGTAAGGCCTAGGAAGGTTCTTTTTGTTACCAGGGAGAAACGTTTAAGTTTTGAACGTGGAAGTGGATAGAGAGCCCAAGATTTATTATCTATAGAATACCGGGGGGAGAGGGAGAACACGCCGTGGGAAGGCTACCACACTCGGAGTTTGCCAGCAAAACATTCATCCCTGCGGGAGAATGCCCTGAGGACTCCAGCTTTTTTTATGCCAAGTTATCTATGGCTCGTCAGCGAGCATATCCTTGGTCCTTCGGATCTGTGGTATCCCTCGTGAAGTGCAAGAGCAGAGACGGCCTTTAAGCCATCTCTGCTCTTGCACTTTATCTAACCTTTGAAGTTGTTAGATATAACATTTAACCGTTCTTCCACGAAACCCCAAATCCACCTCTAGGGTACTTCCAGTCAATGTTGCCAAAAGGGCAGCCAATAAGACATGTGCCACACTCTAGGCACCCTTCATACCCAACAGATATGCGTTTCTCTTCTTCATCCCAATCATAAACATGGGCTGGACAAAAACGAGTACAGGGTTTGTCTTGACACTGCTTCAAGCATACATTAGGATCATTGATCTTAATGTGATTTAACTTATCGGTATTAAACCGCACCAAAAAAAGTTTATCATCTAATTTCATAACAGCGCCCTCCAAGCCCCATAGACATCTTTAATAAGACCGCCTTTGGAGCGATTTTCGAAGACCATCTTAATGATTTCTTTTTGACGTGTCTTCTTTGGCGTCCCATCAGCAGTTAAATACATCTTTGCCGCTTTAGAAAAGACTTTTGGATATAGTTTTAAGAGGTGTGGATTATTCTCAAAGAACATACCCATATGCCGATAATGGTGAAGGTCTTTGAGCACGAACGAATCACGCAAACGGGTTTCGTAAACGCTCATAGCTTGGTCAGAGACATCCCCGGTCTTGATGGCCCCTGCAGCGACTTCACCGGCAATTTTACCCGATATCATGGCAAGGTTTGAACCTTCCCGATTCAATGAATTCATGAGCATTGCCGTATCACCTACGACAAGAACTCCTTGACGATGAAGTTTTGGTACTGAAGTATAGCCACCTTCGGGTATTAGATGAGCTAAATATTCCTTAGTTTCTCCACCTTGAAGAAGACGTTTCACATATGGCTTTGATTTTAGATTTTCCATAAGATCATTAGGTGTCCAATTATTACGAATCATAGGTTCCAGAATGGCTCCGACACCAATGGAAATTGACTCTTTATTGGTGTAAATAAAACCAACACCCATTAATCCTGCCGTGGAATCCCCATATAGTTCAATCGTAGCACCTTGTCCCTCATCAAGGCAGAAACGATCTTCTATCTTTTCTTTGGGCAAGGCGATGACTTCTTTTACGGTAACTGCAACTGACTGGGGCTTTAAGGGTTTAGCAAGTCCTGCTTTTACAGCTAAGAAGTTATTAACCCCTTCAGCTATAATAACAACCTTTGCTCCTAAATC
>JAENWH010000200.1 GCA_016650135.1 Peptostreptococcaceae bacterium | reverse complement strand
CGCCTATTGGAATTGCAGCATCTGAGGATGGTGGAGCAACCTGGAAGTACATCGGCAATTGCAATATCGATTATCACCCGGATAAAAATCCGACTTACTGGGCTCCTGAAGTGATCGAATATGAAGGCATCTATCACATGTTTGTGACTTTTAAAAAAGGTAGTCCCGGGCTTTGGGGAGGAAGTCCCACTATTTTATATACAACCGATAGGAGTAACTGTGCAATCAATACTATTTTAATGCGCTATGCCGATATCCTTCTTATGCATGCTGAAGCACTTGTTGAAGGTAGTAGCACTTCACAGGAAATTTATTGACTTAATTAACATGGTTCGTACCAGGTCAAATATGCCAAAGGTTGAGGATGTTGAAGGTATTGGGCTTAGTAAAGATCAACTACGCACAATTATTCGTCACGAACGACGTGTGGAATTTCCATTTGAAGGATTAAAGTATTCTGACATGTACCGATGGAAGGATGAATCACTTGTACACGATGTTTCTGGGTATAATCGCAGCAAACTATCAGATCCATCAAGTCCGGCGACTTGGGTTTTTGAGCAAGTGCCAGTTGCAACCCGAGTATTTATTGCGGCAAAAGGTTGGCTATGGCCCATCCCACAATCGGAGAGGCAAAACAATGAGAATTTAACTCAAAATACAGGGTACTAAGTTATACTTTGAGAGGAATCAAGGTATCAGGCTTTATACCAGATTTTATAGTTAGAATAATTCAAATTAAATATGGCTGTCTCTTACTTAAGGGACAGTCTGTTTAATACAATTTGAAATATTTCAAATAACATTCATCTTATACTTAAAAGAAAGGAACAATTAATGACCAAATTAAATTTACGAAATGATAAAAATTCAAAGATGATAAAGAATCATCTCATTTCAACTATCTCTCGACGTGACTTTATAAATAACCTTTCACAGGCAACAGTTGCTACTGCACTGCTGGGTATTGCCGGGTGTGCCGGTGCCAGCTCAAAATCAGAGAAAGGTTTGTTAACAAACACGGATGATTTGAAGATTAACATGAAGCAGGATGGTAGCGATATCTTATTTACCAGTGACAATAAACTTATATGCCGTATTCCGTCTACAGGGACAGGAGACAGCAAAGTAGCTCCTAATGCAGATTTTAATGAAGTAAATTCTAAGAGAACCTTGCGAAACTTTCAGGTCAACGACTGGGATGTGGATGAAAAGATCGAGCTTCTAAGTCCTGGATTTTATGAATGGCAACGAACCTGGACCAATCATTCAAGTGAGCCGGTAAAGGCTGATTTGGTAATGGAAATTGAATCTGCCTATACACCGGAATTTACACTTATACCTGGCATCAGTTATAACGGTAATGCCGAATATGGCCGTAGGGCTCCGAAGGGGTTATCATCCAAGGGAGAACCCTGGATTTTCTCAGCCTTTCGTTCTAACATTCCCGCAGGTAACTATTCTGAAGGCGGAGGATGGTCTATTTTTGTCTTTACTTCTTTAGAACAATCATCTTTATATTGTGCTTTTTCTCTCAAAGAGCACGATCAGAAGCTAACCCACCGTTTACTCTGGCCTGAGAGAGATAACCTCTTGGGATCTCGTCCTCGTGGCAGCCAACAGACTGTTCCAAATATTGAAGAAGAGATTACTATCGAACCGGGCGATAAATTTACGGTAACAAACTATTTTGTCCTAACTCCTGTTAATCAGAAGCATCGTTCTTTCGCGGCAGGTATGGATCATGCCTGGCGCTTGAATCGACACGATGTTAAGCCGTCGTTTCCTCCGGAACGCCTTTGGGAACTGGGAACACAATTTGCAAGGGAATCGCTTTGGTACGATGAAGATGATTTTACAGGTTTTAACATTGGATTGCAACGTGAAGGAGATAAATGGGTACAGCGTCAGGAAATGCGTTTTGAAATAGGCTGGTGTGGTCAGAATGCAGGCTGGGCAGCAATTCTGTTACAGGATTATATTCGCAACAAGAACCAGGAATCATTAACCAAGGGAGAAAAAGCGCTAGACTTTTGGGCGGAAAATGGAAAATTACCGTCAGGCTTATTTTATACGCATTTTGATGCAAAACTTGGCAGAGAAAGATGGGGTGTTTTTAACAGGGAATTCCTGGGACGGCCGTTAGAACCAGGCGAAGTTTTTCTTGATACTAATAATTTGGGCTTTGGCGCTTATTACTACCTGCTGGCTTCTGAGTTTGCCGAAGAGATTGGTTTGCAAAAACCACTATGGCGGAAATTTGGGATGGACATGTGTGATTTCTTTGTAGAAAATGCGCTACCGGACGGTACATTTGGAAAAGCCTGGTCGTTGGAAGGTAAGTGCCTCCAGACTGGATTCACAACTGGTGCAAATATCCTCTGGCCCATGGTAAAAGCCTATCAGATTACAGGTGAAGAAAAGTATCTGGAAACAGCAAAACGTGCATTCCGCACGTATGTCGATCGCGATTTGGATCAGTTTGTGTGTACCAGTGGTGCCCTGGATGCCGATACGATTGATCGTGAAGCAGGTGTTCCTTTGCTGCTGGCAGCAATGGATCTTTATGAAGTCACAGGAGAAGAGGAATATTTACGTGATGCGGAACTTGCAGCCTATTACCTCGCCAGCTGGCAATGGCATTATGCACTGCCATTCCATCCTGAAAGTCCTCTTATTAAGTTAAACTATGACTGGTTTGCGGGTACAGGTATAACAGTAATGTCACAGAATCAGGATCCCTGGGGCTCGCTGTGGGCTTTTGCCTGGATGCGACTTGCTGAAGCAACTGGAAAAGACATCTGGAAAGACCGTGCGATTCAATGCTTCAATCAGGGAACACTTGGGATTTCAGATGGCACACTTGTATTTAATGGTCTTACACGTCCTGCCGGAAGCCAAACGGAATCTTACGACTGCAGAATAACAGAATCTGACGGAAAACGATTTTATGCAACTGCCAGAGACTGGCTTGTTGCCTGGCCTGCAGCACACCGTCTCACAACTTTAATGAACTGGCCTAACTGGAAGGATTTTGAAGTGTAAGAAAAGACTGGTTAGTCAGTTGGATGCTGGCTGTTATTTAGGATACCATCATGGCATTCGCAAGATGAATGTATTATTTAATATTATCAACATAATATTTTTAAAAGCCAGTTGACTCTTTTTAACTGATTTTTTTAATTATTTAATTAATTAGATACTTAAAAAAGTAAATTAAAAATTAGAAAAAGTGATGTTAATTACTTATCTTCAAGTCGTTACAAATAAAAATTTCGACAAAAAACAACCGCCGGCTGGCGGTTGAAAAATACAAAGAAAAAATTAAAAGGCCAATCAAAAGTTGTAAAATATTCATTTACAGGAAGTAACATCACAAAGTATTTAGGTTTAAACACAGTAGCAAAATACATGAATAAGCAAGACATCATAAAGTCAGTCAGTACCCTGTTTCCAACCCGGTGGCATAGCGCTGCCAAGTTCGGAGTTCACCCTGTTAAATTTGCTTCGCGAAATAAATTATTTAACAGGGTAAACCAGGTATTGATTTCTATTATCATGGCTTCTTTTTGCGGGATAAACCGAACCTGTAAGATTTCATTATTCACAGGTGATACATTGACTGATGATTTTTGGGCAAACGATATTTTGTGGCAGTTAGGCGTATTTGCTTATAATCTGCCCGCCAGCTGGCGGGTGCGCCAAAAGAAAAATAGATTTAAACGACAGGAGCACTGGACATTTATTGAAAATAACCAGGAGTGGACATCAAATGGAATTGAAATTATATGAACATCATTTTTACAAAGCCGACTGGGAAGAGCCTGCCCGACTATGTCATTCAGGCGGGCTTGATAAGCTCATCGAAGCGGCATAAAAAACAAAGAAAGGAGGAAAATATGAAGACCAACCCAAGAGTGTATGGGCGAGGTACGTTCTATTAGCTCATAAAATGAAAATTAAGGGGCATTTTATGCCCACAGGACAAGGGATAAAAAATATTTTTGACTGGAGTTAAACCAAATTGGCCACGATAAAATAGCTATTGTCTTAATGCCGACGCTAAAACCGGCTAAAAAAATCAATTTGGATTTTTAAGTAAAAAATAAAATATTTTGATTATCCGCTATGATGCCAGTAGTTTTAATTAATAATCTTGAACTCTCCATTATTCTTTCTTTACGAGAAGAGAAGCTGTGTATTTGTAAAAGTGCATAAGCATCCAATTTTTGTAAATTTGTTTTTGCGAAACAAAAAAAGGATCATTATTATACTTACTTTTAAAATTAAATTTTCTCAAAATATATTATGAAAAATAAAAAAAATATAATAGTCATAACTGCTGTAGTATTGCTACAAATGATTTGTCATCAATCATTTTGTCAGGATTTACCCAAAACCGTAAATCAGGAAGGAATAGAATACAAATTAGCAGACAAACCTTTATATATAGATCCTGTTTACAATGGATCAACTGATCCAACAGTTTGCTTTAACCACAATACGAACAAGTGGTACATGTATTATACTAACCGTCGCACGAACGTACCCGGCCTTGACGGAATAGAATCT
>JAENWH010000241.1 GCA_016650135.1 Peptostreptococcaceae bacterium | reverse complement strand
TTTTGATGTATTACATTCTCTATAGAAGACACGGAAGTTTGAGAAAAGAACTTAATGTGAAAACGCCTTTTGATGCTATTGAAAAATGGTTTGAAATTAAACCGGAAATATTTTTACAAAAACCATTGGAATTTAAAAATAAAGTTTTATCATTGAAAATTATTAACACAAGTTATCATAAACAACCTCGTGAAACTTGACAATATATAATTAAATCGCATAAATTATGAAATCTAAAGATGTAAAGACCCAATGGTCTGAAAAAATTATGAGTTTATTCACTTTTATCGTCATTTTGATGATTGTTCCCAATTCAGGGATGGCTGTCACAATGGATATTGGTTCATAATGTGAGAAAATAAAGTCAAGCTAAAACTACTATTCAATCGTCAATTATAATCTTAATCATGAACAAATTATTATTATTACTTGCTTTTATTTTTGTGCTTAAAAATTTTCAATCTTACGCACAGGTTATTCCTATTGAAACGAAATCTACATCCCTGATTTTTAGGGTTGAAAACAAAAAGGTCTACCAGGCTTATTTTGGTAAGCACCTTAACTCACTACAAGGGCTCGAATCTTTGGGTATAGTTTTTAATGAAGCTTATCCATCTTTTGGAAGTGGTACATCGGATGAGATGGCACTAATTGCTACCCACGCCGATGGAACAATGGCTACAGATTTGGTCTATAGTTCATTCAAACAATCTCTTGATGGTAATATTCAAACGACGACCATTTTGTTAAAGGATGAGAAAAAACCCTTCTACGTCGAATTGCATTTCCTTGCCTATCAGGACGAAGATGTTCTGGAACAATGGGTTACCATTCGTAATCAGGAAAATGGAGGGGTGACACTTGGGCAATTTGCTTCGTCGGCAATTGGGTTCAAGGCTGAAACCTATTATCTGACCCATTTCTATGGAAGTTGGGCCCGGGAGATGCGTATGGATGAAACGCAGCTAACCAATGGAATTAAATCTATAGAAAGTAAAAGAGGAGTTCGCACCACTGAATATGAAAATCCATCCTTTATCCTTTCTCTGAACCAAAAAGCACAGGAGGATAATGGGGAAGTGGTAATGGGGTCTTTGGCCTGGCAGGGGAATTTTAAACTTTGTTTTCAGATTGACGATGTTGAACGTTGTCAGATGATTGCCGGGATAAACCCGTTTGCTTCTGATTACTTATTAAAAAGTAACGAAGAATTCAATACGCCCCACATGATTTTAACCTACAGTGCAATGGGGGAAAATCTGGCTACAATAAATATGCACCGTTGGGCTAGAAAATACAATTTAAGGGATGGCGATAAAATTCGTCCTATTGTACTAAATAGTTGGGAAGGCACCTATTTCAATTTCGATGCGGCTAAAATTAAGGAGATGATGGATGGAGCTGCTCAAATGGGTGTTGAAATGTTTGTTCTTGATGATGGCTGGTTTGGTAACAAATATCCAAGGGATAATGATAAGGCTGGTCTTGGCGATTGGCAAGTAAATGTCAAAAAATTGCCAAAAGGAATAGACGATTTAATTGACCATGCTGAGTCTAAAGGGTTGAAATTTGGTATCTGGGTGGAGCCGGAAATGGTGAACCCCAAAAGTGAACTGGCAGAGAAACACCCCGATTGGATTATTCAACGTAAAAACGACAGGAAGGCTTTGCTTCAACGAAATCAGCTGTTATTGGATTTGTCAAATCCTAAAGTGCAGGATTTTGTATATGGTGTAGTTTCTGATCTTCTTACAAAATATCCACGCATTGCTTACATCAAATGGGATGCAAACCGTAATCTTCAAAATTTTGGATCGACTTATCTACCAGATGATCAGCAATCGAAGTTATGGATTGAATATGCAAAGGGATTGGATAAGGTTTTTCATCGTTTGATGTTAAAATATCCTGAAACGATGATTCAGGATTGTTCTTCCGGAGGGGGTCGTGTTGAATATGGCACCTTAAAATACACCCATGAATTTTGGGCTAGTGATGATACCGATCCTTATGAGCGCCTGTTTATTCAGTGGGGAACCAACCATATTTTTCCGGCCATTGCCACTGCAGCTCATGTGACTAAATCACCCAGTCACCAAACCGGTAGGGAAACGCCTTTAAAATTTCGTTTCGATGTGGCTATGGGGGGGCGTTTGGGATTAGAAATGAGACCTTCGGATTTGACTCCTGATGAGTTGGTTTTTGCTAAAAAGGCTATTCAAACCTATAAGCAAATACGACCAATTATTGAATTTGGTGATTTATTCCGATTGCAATCTCCGTATGATAACGATGGGTATGCATCTATAAATTATGTGACACGGAATCAATCAGAGGCTATTCTGATGGTGTACAGCCACGATTTCCATCGTCGCAACGAAAGCGATCTTGTTCGTATGAAAGGATTGGATGATGCGTCAAACTATAGGATTACCGAGATCAATACAAGCGGCAATCGGTCGGTTATCGATTGTAATAACCAAATTATCTCAGGTTCTATTTTAATGCAAATGGGTATTCGTGTGAATATAAAAAAGCCACTACAGAGTGCTGTTTTTAAATTAACTAAAATGACAAAGTAGAGATGTCACTCATGTAATAAATATAAAAATTTAGTATTGTGAAATTTTCAACACTGATTAACCTCAAATTCACAAGCCTTCTTATTCTCTTATTCGTGACTGTATCATTTTTTGTTCAGGCACATTTGGGCAAAAGAAGAACGAGATCACCAATCCTTATTCAAACTGGGAGAATGTCAAACGAATCGATCAAAATTGGCTCTATTTTGAAAAGGATGGTGAAACTATCCCTTTGGAGTCGGATGATTCTTATGCCAAAATATCTTTGCCACATACTTGGAATGCACTCGATGTGTTGCAAACCAGCGGTTACAGAAGGGCTGGTTCATGGTATCGGAAACATCTTTATTTTACAACCGATGAATTAAAGCAGTGATAATATTTGCGATTTTTAGCTGCGGGACAACAGGCAAAAGTATTTCTAAATGGAGAGGAAATGATCCATCATTTTGGTGGTTATAGTACTTTTACCTGCGAACTTTCCGGGAAGTTAAAGAGTGGAGATAACCAGGTTGATGTATGGGTGAGTAATGCTTCCGATAATACAGTTGCTCCGATTAGCGGTGATTTTAACTTTTATGGAGGACTCTATCGGGGTGTACAACTAATTTCAGCTCCAACAATATCTATCAGTAGAAAATATTATGGAGGTCAGGGTGTGCGGATCTGGAGTGAAAAAGTGAGTGATCAGCAAGCCGATTTGAATGTGAAAGCCAGAATTGATAATGGATCTGATAAAAAAGCATACTTGAATTTGTTGACCTCACTGGTTGATCCTTTGGGTAAGGTAGTTGCTTCAGGGTCATTAAAATTGGAGGTAGATGCAGGGCACACTCAATTGGCGAATATTCCGATGCCAGAAGTGATGAATCCAAAACTCTGGAGTCCTGAAGATCCTACATTGTATCAATTGAAAATTGAAGTAAAATAAAAAAATAAAATCATCGACAAAGCAAATTTCGAATATGGTTTTAGATGGTTTCAATTTACTGCAGATAAGGGCTTTTTCCTGAACGGGAAACCGTATAAACTACATGGGGTAAGTCGTCATCAGGATTATTTTATGGAGGGTAATGCGATATCATTATCCCAACAATATCATGATTTTAAATTAATGAAAGAGGCCGGGATAAATTGGGTGCGTTTAGCTCATTATCAACAGGACGATTATGTGTTGCAATTGTGTGATGAGTTAGGTATTCTGGTGGAGGAGGAGATTCCATGGGTGAACAAAACGCCAAAAGTTGCTGGATTTGAACAAGATCTCCATTCGATGATGACCGATTTAATGGTTAAAATAATTGTTAAATACCACTGCCGGATTTCTCATTAAAGACACTACTATATATGTGTAAAGATAAATTTATATTTTTTCTGAATTCTGTGTATAAATTATTATGTTTTCCTTTTATATAAATTTTATCTTTGTGAAATAGAAAAATTAAAAACAT